>CAZAUU010000122.1:0-1661 GCA_964488405.1 uncultured Phocaeicola sp. | reverse complement strand
AGGCATAATATGATGAACATCAATAATATCAATAACTGACTATGGCTACATTTTCTGCATGTGTACGTAATCAACGGAAGGACGGGTACTATCCGGTGTATATCCGTATATCACATAAGTCGGCTCCAGAATATATCAGGACAGACAAATTGGTAAATGCAAAAGGGTTGACCAAAAGTAAGGATATCAAGGACCCGTTTGTGGTGAAGTATTGTGCTGACCGCATAGCGGAGTATATCGAGAAGTTGAATAAGGTGGATATACGGAACTGGACGGTAAAGGAGGTGAAGGCTTATTTACTATCATCTGATGAGGACATCTGTTTTTCGGATTATGCAAGGAAATACTATGCGACGATGTTCAATGCAGGGCAGGAGAGGAATGCAAGAAATTATGAATTGGCTTTCCAGCACCTGGAGAGATTTGCAGGAACAACGAAGGTTATGTTTTCGCACTTGACATCCGCTTTTATCAGTGCTTGGATAAACAGCCTTTCCACAACTAAACGTGCAAAAGAAATGTATCCTATTTGTGTGAGGCAGATATTCAAGGCGGCATTGCTGGAGTATAATGATTATGATAACGGTATCATTCGGATCAAGACGAATCCTTGGGCAAAGGTGAAGATTCCGGAGGCTGACACTCCGGAAAAACGTGCCATATCGCCGGAGGAGTGCCGTCGTTTCTTTTCGGCTCCTATACCGGAGAGTAAGATGAAGGAACCATTGGCGGAGTTAGGTCGAGACGTTGCCATGATGGTGCTTTGTTTGGCTGGTATCAATACGGTGGATCTTTTTGAAATGAAAAAGACAGACTATGAGAATGGTGTCATCAAATATAGAAGGGCAAAGACTAAGAAGTTTCGTGCTGATGGTGCTTATATTGAAATGCGGGTGCCGGCAATTCTCCATCCACTGTTCGAGAAGTATTTGAACAGGGACAATGATACAGACTGGCTGTTTTCTTTTCATAAAAGGCATTCTACTTCGGACAGCTTCGGGGCGAATGTGAACACTGGTATCAAGCAGATATGTAAAAGCCTGGGTATGGAAAAAGAGGATTATTATTGTGTCTATACCTTCAGGCATACTTGGGGTACGGTGGCTCAGAATGATTGTGGGGCATCCATACCTGAAGTGGCATTTGCCATGAACCATGCCGGCGGGCATCAGGTTACAAGGGGGTATCTGAAAATTGATTTCACTCCAGCGTGGAAACTGAACGAGAAGGTGGTAAACTTCATATTCTTCACAGAAGAAGAAGGCAATCGTTGTGCAAAAGATGAAACTGTGTGCCGTTTGTCGCCCAAGTACTTGGTGCGTGGAGAAATGTATTTCCGAGGGCGTTTGCTCTATGAGTTGGAGGATATAGGTTTCAGTAATAAAGATGAGGTTATCAACGCTTTGGCACAGCATGTGCCAGACGATATACCGCCTCGCTCAATGCTTCAATTCCGTATCGTTAATGTGGACAAGGGACAGGAAGCCATCTATGAACGGATGAAAGGAGGAAGTGTGTGAAACGCTTCTATCCTATTTTAAAAAAGTAGTATAACTATTCATTCTCTTTTGACAATTCTCTCAGGTCATCTTCTACGCTGCCCTCTTGGGAATTTTTAGTGCGATTCCATGCACACTTAGCCATACTAACCATACTAAAGT
>CAZAUU010000121.1:0-1669 GCA_964488405.1 uncultured Phocaeicola sp. | reverse complement strand
CATCGCCAGAACAGAGAAATGGCTTATACGTGAAGGAATAAAATATTAAAAACCGTATGATTAGTTTTATAAACCGCATGATTGGTTTTATAAAAAGACAGTTGCGCAAGAGGTGGGGCTTGTTGTGCTTCCGCTTTTCGGGGCATTGGCATGACAATGCTGAACGTCTGGAAGGCCTTCGCAATAGATATCAGGGTAAAAGGTGCTTTATAGTATGCAACGGGCCGAGCCTGAAGACCGAGGATCTTGAACGGATACACGCGAACGGTGATTTCTCGTTCGCCTCAAACAAAATAGACAAGATTTTTCCGCAAACGGCCTGGCGTCCGTCATTCTATACGATAATGGACGAGACTTACCAATATACCATGTTGGAAACGATGAAAAAAGTGCCGGCCGATATAAAATTCTTCCGCCGGAACAGCTACAGTGTCACCCGTAAGGCAGGCGGCAATTGTGTATGGCTGAATGCCGACGGCGACAGGGCCTTGCTCGAAAACCCGAAGTTTGCCGAAGACTGTACAGACGTTGTTTATACCATAGCCACCGTGACCTATACCATGTTTGAACTGGCTGTACACATGGGCTTCCGCGAACTTTACATTATTGGCTGTGACAATTCTTACGGTATAGAGAAACGCAAAGACGGTACTATCGTAAAACACGGCACGGCATCATATTTCGCCGGCAGTGACGAAAAGTCCAACAATATTGTAGGTGCCACGTGGGAAATGAATGTCGCGTATGAATATGCACGTAAATACGCCGATGCACACGGCATAAAGATTATGAACGCCACACGCGGAGGCCATCTTGAAGCCTTTGAACGTGTGGAATTCGACACATTGTTCTGACAGGAGTATCATGAACAACGTCCCCTAAACCTTTTCAACAAACCTTTCACTGTTGATAGGAAACATCGACAGAGGGATGTCGCGATTATACAACATTTTAGGTTAGAGCCATGGCTAAGGTTTCTGTAATAGTTCCGGTGTATAATGTAGAAAAATATCTGAGCGAGTGCATCGATAGTGTATTGGCGCAGACTTATAGCGATTGGGAACTGTTATTGGTGGATGACGGTAGTACAGATGGTTCGGGGAAGATATGTGACCGGTATGCCGCAAATGATGAGCGTATTAATGTTATCCACAAGAAGAATGCAGGCGTATCGACTGCCCGTAATACGGCATTGGATCGTGTAAAATGTGAATATGTGATGTTTCTTGATCCTGATGATTACTGGCTTGACAACAGAACCTTAGAATACATGCTTGCAAAAGCTGAAGAAACAGGTGCCGACATTGTACGTGGAGATTACAGAGCTGTGGATGAACGAGGTGAAATATTGTTTGAGAGGCCGGTCAATGACAAGAAACAAGCTTGTATCGGAAAGAAATTATCCCCTGCCGAATTTGTTACGCAGGTGGTGCAGTGGGAATTTTTCTTGTGGTTGTCGTTGTTCAGACATAGTGTAATCAAGACGGAGAGGTTTAACGAGGGACAGGTGTTTCTTGAAGATATGGACTTTTATTCCAGACTATTGCTCAAGCCGGTAGTTGCTATATATATACCATTCAGGTTTTATGCCTATCGCAAGACTGGAACAAGTGTGTCATCAACAATTTCGGTCAACAAATTGCGAGATTCGTTCGGAATGTGCAGGCGT
>CAZAUU010000120.1:0-1755 GCA_964488405.1 uncultured Phocaeicola sp. | reverse complement strand
CGTTCTGCAGGATGAGCCACATACATTCCACGTAATCTTTGGCATAACCCCAGTCGCGCAGCGAAGAAAGGTTGCCTAACAGTAGTTTGTCCTGCTTGCCCTGGGCTATTCGGGCGGCGGCCAAAGTAATTTTCCGCGTGACGAAGGTCTCGCCCCGGCGCTCGCTCTCGTGGTTGAACAGTATGCCGGAGCAGCAGAACATATTGTAGGCTTCGCGGTATTCCTTCACTATCCAGTAGCCGTAGAGTTTGGCCACGGCGTAAGGGCTGTAGGGATGGAAGGGAGTGGTTTCGCTTTGCGGCACTTCCTCAACCTTTCCGTAAAGCTCGGAAGTGGATGCCTGATAGATGCGGCAGGTCCCGGTCAGATCGCACAGACGCACGGCCTCAAGGATGCGGAGCACGCCTGTAGCGTCCACATCGGCAGTAAACTCCGGAGAGTCGAAGGAAACCTGGACATGGCTCTGAGCTGCGAGGTTGTATATTTCATCGGGGCGGACCTTCTTCACTACCTGGATAATACTCATGGAGTCACCCAAATCAGCGTAATGCAGATGAAAATTGGGGTGTCCCTCTATATGGGCTATGCGTTCGCGGTAATCGACTGACGAGCGGCGTATGGTGCCGTGTACGTCATAACCCTTTTCCAACAGAAATTCGGCCAAATAGGAGCCGTCCTGACCGGTGATACCGGTGATAAGAGCTGTTTTCATTTGAATATGTTGTTGAGTTTTGTCATAAGAATCTCGCATATCTTGTACGGGTAGCGCATGCCCAAAACAACGGATTGGAGAATACTCCGTTTGGCCAAGGCCTGCGGACTGATTTTCTTGCAGCTGTCCGCATCTGCCGAGAGCCGGTCATGCCCAATTCAATATCAAGCAAGTCGGCGGATGTGCAACTCATCGTTATAGGTGAGGATGATGACTGAGAGATCGGCAATATCATGACTATCTATTAAAATGCACATTCCATAGTGCGTTTTTACGAAAAAATGCACATTCTACAGTGCTTTTTTGTACCTTTGCCTCAAACATCACGATTATGGAACAACTAATAATGAAATACAGGGAACTGCTGCGCAATACAGACACACGGTTTGTCAGATACCTTGAACCAAAAATAGAATGGGATGCACGTCTTGTCGCCATTCTTGGCGCACGGGGTGTGGGCAAAACTACAATGCTGCTCCAGCACATCAAGCGGCACGACAACTCGTCCGCATCTCTCTATGTAACGGCCGATGACCTATACTTCAGCAGGCATACTTTGGTGGAACTTGCAGAGGCATTTTATCATAACGGCGGCACATGTCTTTACATCGACGAGATACATCGGTATAGCAATTGGTCGGCAGAGATAAAGAATATTTACGACAGTCTTCCCAATCTCAGCGTGGTCTACACAGGCTCATCCATTCTTGAACTCGAAAAAGGCGGTGCGGATCTTTCACGGCGCCAGTTGCAATACACCATGCATGGGCTGTCATTCCGCGAATACCTTGATTTTGGTTTCGGCATCCGTGTACCGGTTGCAAGCTTTGAAGATGTTCTTCGCGGCGAAGTCAATCTTCCCAATGAATATCGTCCACTACCGTATTTTCATCGATACTTGCGTGAGGGTTATTATCCATTTTTCAAGGAAAAAGGATATTTGTCAAGACTGAACGCCGTAATCAACACCACATTGGAAACCGATATCCCGACTTTTGCAAATTTCGGCATTGCCACGGCTCAAAAACTTAAGCAATTGATGT
>CAZAUU010000119.1:0-1870 GCA_964488405.1 uncultured Phocaeicola sp. | reverse complement strand
CCTTCGAACAACTGGTGAAACTGATGGTAGATGCGGACATGGCCAAAGTGGCCATGGAACGTGCCGGAGAACATGTACGTACAAATTTAGCGGAATATTTGGAGAAAGGGATTGTGAAATGATGGAAAAACATTCGAAGATATACGTGGCCGGCCACCGGGGCATGGTGGGCTCGGCAATAGTGCGTGGGCTGCAACGGCAGGGTTACACAAACATCGTTACGCGTACACACGAGGAACTTGACCTGACAAGGCAGGAGGATGTGGAACGCTTCTTCGCCGAAGAACGTCCGGAATATGTGTTCCTCGCAGCTGCGAAAGTCGGTGGTATCGTAGCCAACCAATCGGCACTCGCCGACTTCATGTACGAAAACATGATTCTGGAGATGAACGTAATTCATGCAGCATGGCAGAATAATTGTAAAAAATTAGAGTTTCTCGGCTCATCGTGCATCTACCCGCGTATGGCACCGCAGCCGATGAAGGAGAGCTGCCTGCTGACCGGCGAACTGGAAAAGACCAACGAGGCGTATGCCCTGGCTAAAATATCCGGCCTGAAGTACTGCGAATTTCTGAACCGGCAGTACGGTACGGACTATATCAGCGTGATGCCTACCAACCTCTACGGGCCGAATGACAACTACCACCCGGAACACAGCCATGTGTTGCCTGCCCTGATACGCCGTTTCCATGAGGCAAAAGAACAGGGATTACCATACGTGACCTGCTGGGGCGACGGCAGCCCGTTGCGCGAGTTCCTGTATGTGGACGATCTTGCAGACCTCTGTATCTTCCTGATGAACAGCTACAGTGGCAACGAAACTGTGAACGCAGGAACGGGAAAGGAACTCACCATCAAAGCTCTGACAGAATTGGTGGCCAAGGTGGTGGGCTATACAGGAGAAATCCGTTGGGACACGACACGCCCTAACGGAACGCCCCGCAAACTGCTCGACGTATCCAAAGCTACAGCACTCGGATGGAAATACAAAACTGAACTGGAAGACGGTATACGCTTGGCTTATCAGGACTTTCTCAATAACCCTATGCGGGCGGAACGGTAAAATCGGACAGATTTTCTATGATATACAAATTCGGGCAAATCAGTTTTGTTATTCACAATAGTTTATAGTTTAACTAGGGACATTTACTGAATGTCCCTAAAAAAAGCTGAAAGCAAAGAATGTTTCAAGAGGTTCTGTTGTAGAAATTATTCTATAACCACAACATTCTGGTTTTTCAAGTCCAGCATGAGGGCTTTGACATCTGCCAACGCTTCGGCATGCCCTACTTCATACTCTTTCTCCAAATAAGAGGCTAAATCCTCGCAGTCGATTGCGACAAGCTGTTCTTGCAATTTTTTAATGATGAATGCTGCAGTATCATTCAGGATTATCATCTTGGAGAAATTTATCTGTTCGCCATTTCCAATCAGAACTTTCTCATTGGCTATGGTACGGATCAAAAAATCCTTTTTTATTGCTACTTTCATATCTTCCGGAATTAAAAAGAAGGCTGTAGTTTCTACAGCCTTTATTTTTGCTCTCTTTTTGTAGAAAAAGTTGTCATGACTTCGCATTAGTGGGATTCACAAATGACTTTCGCATCCTTCAGGAAGAATTCACGAGAAGCTTTCAAGCCCAAACTTCTTGTCACTGCATTAGATACAGCATAATCATCACCACCCGCAGCATCCCAAGCATCCTTGAACTGCCTAATATCCATCAATAAGCCGTACGTATAAAATGTATTGTTAACAGGAGTTGTTGTTGATGATAAATTTACTTTTGTATATATAGCACCAGTATCATCCAATAGCCATTCTTCGCTTGGGTCGCCGTTTCCAGTCCAATGCTTTATCAACACATATA
>CAZAUU010000118.1:0-2021 GCA_964488405.1 uncultured Phocaeicola sp. | reverse complement strand
TTGATGAAATCATTTTTCCCGTCGCAAAGGAACAGGACGGTACGGGCAATGTCTTCGGGTGTCCCAACCCGTCCGGTGGAATGGAATTCGTGGTCGATGGGGCGCAAGACCTCCTCTTCGTTGACATGAATCCAGCCTGGAGCCACGGCGTTCACCGTGATGCGCAGCGGTGCGAGCGAGATGGCAAGGGCGTGTGTCAATGAATAAATACCGCCCTTCGATGCGCTGTAACCCTCCGTACCCGCTTCGCTCATCAGGTAGCGTGTGGAACAGAGGTTGACGATGCGTCCGTAGGCCGTGTTCCCGTTCTGTTGCCGATGCCCGGCCAGGAAACGGGAAGTGATGAACACCGGACGCAGGTTGGTATTGATAATCCGATCGAACTCCTCCACCGGAGTTTCCGTAATGGGGCGGAAAACACTTATTCCGGCGTTGTTGACGAGGATGTCAAGGTCGCCCCATTGTTCCACGACGGTTTGCAGGCAGCCCTCCAGTTGCTCCCGGTCGGCCACGTCCGCGTAATGGAACACCGCACCCGTTTCTTCCGCCACGTCTTTCCCCCGTAGTGAATCAATATCGCAGAATGCGACCCGGTCGCCAGCTTTACGGAACATCTCCACGATGCTCCGACCGATGCCGTGCGCACCTCCCGTAACGAATACCCTTCTTTCCATTTTTCAAGCTATGTCTAAAAGTTCGATTTCAAATATCAGTGTGGAACCTCCCGGAATGCCCGGTTGAGAAAACTTGCCGTAACCCATTTCCGCCGGGATGTAAACTTCCCACTTGTCGCCCACACACATCTGCTGCATGGCGATGATCCATCCTTCGATGAGGTCACAAAGGCGGACAGCCAGCGGTGTGCCGCCACGGCTGCTGTCGAACTGCCGCCCGTCAACCGTCCGCCCGGTGTAGTGGGCGGTCACGATGCTGCGCGGGGTCGGATGCCTGCCATCGGCTTTCCCCTCCGCAAGGACTTTGTAGCAGATACCCTTGGAGAGCGTTTTCACTCCTTCTTCTTTTGACTTTTGCAAAAGCCAGTCCTTGTTGGCCTGCGCGTATTCTCTTTTATTCATTCGTCGTCTATGTTGTCAGTTTCTAAAAATCGGTTGAATGTCTTACCTCCCTTCGTCACTTTCTCGGCCAGCGGCACATATTGTGTCTTTACAGCTTTAATGACACAGTCTTGCCGAACGGTGCCAATGAAAGCCTGGCTATCTTGAAATGCTGCCGGGCAAAAGGTATGCCGACTATGGTGATGAAAAGCAAGATTCCGAAAAATATGTGCATGAGCCATGCCCACAAGCCGCCGAATACAATCCACAGCAAGTTAAGAGGTATGCGTATGCAGCCCGTCGGAGAATCCGTATTCCGCACTTCCGCCCCGAACGGCCACAGGCAGAGCAGTCCTATCTTGAATGTCTGCAGGGCGACCGGTATTCCGACAATGGTGCAGACCAAGGCCAGACTTCCCGTGAAATAACCGACAGCGGCTTCCAGTCCTCCGAAAAGCCACCACAACAGGTTGCCGACAATTCTCATACCGTCTCTTCTTTTATTTCTCCTTTGATTCGTTTCCGCACAATAGAATATGCCTTCTGGAACAAGGCTGACTGCTCCATCGTATTCATCATTTCCTTGAACCTGCAGGCCGGTAGGGTGAATGTAAGTTCATTCTTGGGTACCAGCGGGCGTGCCGACGGGTCGAGCAGGCCGACGAAACAACTGCGTCCGCCCTTTTCGTTCTCTTTCACCGCGAAGGTCACGATGCTGCAGCAGCCCGAAGCGAATCGTGTGCATACCGCATCGTCATCGTTGTTGTCGTAAAACGCCCATGAACACAGGCCGGAAAGGACATCCGGAGTGGCAAAGAATAGCACGCCTTCCACGCCATCCATGCTTTCCAGCTTATCCATGCGTACAAAATTGAGGTACGGCTTATCCGACAGTCGGATGTCCAACCCGTCTATGTACTCCCAGGCCTGCTCCCTGCTCTGTTTGTAATGCTCCGTTTCCGAAAC
>CAZAUU010000117.1:0-2171 GCA_964488405.1 uncultured Phocaeicola sp. | reverse complement strand
CGCCGACCCTCTGCTTGTAAGGCAGACGCTCTGAACCAGCTGAGCTAAACGCCCTTTGTGCATGCTGAGAAACGAAACTTGGTGTGGGCGTTGACGGATTCGAACCGCCGACCCTCTGCTTGTAAGGCAGACGCTCTGAACCAGCTGAGCTAAACGCCCAAGGGCTCGTTCTCATTTGCGCTTGCAAAAGTAACGCCTTATTTTTGAATCTGCAAACATTCGGGATATTTTTTTTGAAAAAACTTCATCCTCATAAGGAATGGCAAGCTCTCTCTTTTCGTGTCCCAATATGTCCCTGCGGTATTGAAACCGGACTCAGTCCAACTTCAGTACGGCAAGGAATGCTTTTTGGGGCACTTCTACCGTGCCGATTTGTTTCATGCGCTTTTTGCCCCGTTTTTGCTTTTCAAGCAGTTTACGTTTGCGGCTTACGTCGCCTCCGTAGCATTTGGCGGTTACGTCCTTGCGCACTGCCTTAATGGTTTCACGGGCGATGATTTTGGCACCGATGGCTGCTTGGATGGCGATTTCAAACTGTTGGCGGGGAATGAGTTCCTTCAATTTTTCACACATGCGCCGTCCCAGCTCGTATGCGTTGTCCACATGGGTTAAGGTAGACAGGGCATCTACCGGTTCCCCGTTTAACAAGATGTCCAGTTTGACAAGTTTTGAAGGACGGAAGCCCGCCGCATGGTAATCGAACGAGGCATAACCCTTCGAAATACTTTTCAATTTATCGTAGAAATCAATGACGATTTCACCCAGCGGCATCTTGTAATGCAGTTCTATGCGATTGCCCGATATGTAGTCCTGGCGTACCAGTTCCCCACGCTTGCCTAAGCATAGCGTCATGATGGGACCGATATAATCGGTCGTGGTAATGATGGAAGCATCAATGTAGGGCTCTTCGATGTGGTCGATCAATGTCGGTTCGGGCATCCCTCCCGGATTGTGTACTTCCTGCACACCTCCCTGTTTGTCGTATACCATATACGACACGTTCGGCACTGTAGTGATGACGTTCATGTTGAATTCCCGATCCAAACGTTCCTGGATGATTTCCATGTGAAGTAGTCCGAGAAAGCCGCACCGGAAGCCGAAGCCCAAGGCGAGGGATGATTCGGGCTGGAAGGTGAGTGAGGCATCGTTCAGCTGGAGTTTCTCCAACGACGAGCGCAGATTCTCATATTCTTCCGACTCGATGGGGTAAAGTCCGGCAAATACCATCGGTTTTACTTCCTCGAAACCTTCGATAGCGTGGTCGCAGGGTCGGTCGACATGGGTAATTGTATCACCCACCTTTACCTCGCGCGAAGTCTTGATGCCTGAAATGATGTAACCCACATCACCCGTGCGCAATTCCTTGCGTGGTATCAAGTCCATTTTCAGCACGCCTACCTCGTCTGCGTCATATTCCTTTCCTGTATTGAAGAATTTTACCTTGTCGTCCGTGCGGATAATGCCGTTCTCTATCTTGAAATAGGCGATGATGCCGCGGAATGAATTGAACACCGAGTCGAAAATCAGTGCCTGCAGGGGGGCGTGTTCGTCTCCTTGCGGGCAAGGAATGCGTTCCACCACCGCGTCCAGTATATCCTCCACGCCCATACCCGTCTTGCCGGAAGCACGGATGATTTCCTCGCGCTTGCACCCTAATAAATCGATGATTTCATCTTCTACTTCATCCGGCATCGCGCTGTCCATGTCGCACTTGTTCATTACCGGGATAATTTCCAGGTCGTGTCCCAATGCCATATAGAGGTTTGAAATAGTCTGGGCTTGCACGCCTTGTGAGGCGTCCACCACCAGCAAGGCACCTTCACATGCCGCAATGGAGCGCGATACCTCGTATGAAAAGTCCACATGCCCCGGTGTATCGATAAGGTTGAGTATGTATTTTTCTCCTTTATATATGTATTCCATCTGGATGGCATGGCTTTTGATGGTAATACCGCGTTCCCGTTCCAAATCCATGTCGTCAAGCATCTGCCCTTCGGTGATTTTGACAGTTTGGGTGTATTCCAGCAAACGGTCTGCCAGCGTAGACTTCCCGTGGTCGATGTGGGCAATAATGCAGAAATTCCGGATATTCTTCATTTTATGTTACACTTTTGGGTACAAAGATAATGAAACTCGCCCGATTATGGATGGATTCAGGAAAAATAATGTAA
>CAZAUU010000116.1:0-2301 GCA_964488405.1 uncultured Phocaeicola sp. | reverse complement strand
ATCGGGAAATCAAAACAACTGACTTTGTGGTAATCTTAAGCCGAACTCACGTATTAATTATTACACAACCTATCATAGACATTAGTATAATATTCTTAACGTTTGGAATATCAGAGTTATTTCAGCATTGAATCCTACATCCCAGTATACGCATTTTCGGCAAAGAACAATGACAGGCACTGTGTGATATTGCATATATTTTCCGTACCTTTGGAATGTTTTTCAACATCACATCCCATGAACCCAAATAAAATGACCCCTATTGTGAACAAACCTGATGGACGGGCATTGATGCCTCTCGTAGTATTCCTCTGCCTGTATCTCGTCACGTCCATTATCGTCAACGATTTTTACAAAGTACCCATTACCATAGCCTTCCTTACTGCTTCCGTATACGCCGTAGCCACCACGAAAAGGCTGTCACTGAATGATCGTATCCTACAATATTCGAAAGGTGCTGCCAACCCAAATATCATGATTATGATCTGGATATTCATTCTGGCAGGAGCTTTCGCAGAATCTGCCAAAGCCATGGGAGCTATCGATGCCACCGTTAACCTTGCCTTGTGGATGCTACCAAAGCATCTGCTAATTGCCGGTGTGTTTCTGGCATCGTGTTTCATTTCGTTGTCCATCGGGACTTCGGTGGGAACCATCGTAGCTTTGGTACCGGTAGCTGCGGGTATTGCTTCCAAAACGGACATCAGCACTGCTTTCATGACTGCCCTCGTGATAGGAGGAGCTTTTTTTGGCGACAATCTTTCATTTATTTCCGACACCACTATTGCCGCCACCCGCACACAGGGATGTGTGATGCGCGACAAATTCCGTGCCAATTTCCTGATCGCATTTCCCGCAGCTCTGGCAGTATTGGCCTATTACATCATCTACGGATTTCAAGTCGAGGTGCATCCAGAGCTGCAGACCATCGATTGGGTGAAAATCATTCCATATCTCATCGTGCTGGGCACGTCCATCGCTGGTATAGATGTCACCCTCGTGTTATTGTTCGGGATAGTATCTACCGGCATCATCGGACTAGTATACGGTACATTCGGTGTATTTGATTGGTTCAATGCCATGGGGGAAGGGATACTTGGAATGGGCGAACTGATTATTATTACCCTAATGGCAGGAGGAATGCTGGAACTGATACGATTCAACGGAGGGATTGACTACATCCTCCATAGACTGACAAAACATGTCGGAAGCAAACGAGGAGCAGAACTCAGCATTGCCGCTCTGGTAAGCCTTGCCAACTTCTGTACGGCAAACAACACCATCGCTATCATCACCGTAGGACCGTTGGCAAACCACATTACCGAAAAGTACAAAGTGGATAAACGGAAAAGTGCCAGCATCCTAGATACATTCTCATGTGTGGTACAAGGCATCATTCCCTATGGAGCCCAAATGCTGATAGCCGCCGGACTCACCCAGCTTTCGCCTTTGAACATCATTCCATACCTCTACTATCCGATGGCATTGGGAGGAGCCATGCTGCTCAGTATTGTTTTCCGTTTTCCCAAACGATACTCATAAGCAAAAAAGTGGTCATTGAAAAATTTTAACGGGAAGCCATGGCTTCACTTATCACCGCCGTCACTTCATTGAAAAAGACCGGATCAGGATTGGCCTCAATCAATTGCATCATCAGGTCGTAGATGTCAGCCCGGCTATCCAACTTCAATGTCATCTGCAAGTCGGAAAGAGATTCTTCATACTTACCATTGTTCAGATAAATCTCGGCACGTGTCTTATAATTCTCCACATCATCCGGCACCAAACGGATAGCCTCATCCAAGTCCTTCTCCGCTTCGCCGTATGCCCGCACATTCATCAGCAACGTCCCACGTGTATAGTAAGCAAACGAACGATATTCGGTATCTTCCTCGGGAATGAGCCTCAGGCTTTCGTTTACAGCATCGAATGCCAACTTCGTATCACCGTAAAAATTGCATACCAATGCCATATAACAATGGGCATAGCCATTGTCAGGATGTGCTTCCAATTCCTTGTTCAAATATGTATAAGCCTTTTCGGCATCCCCCGAATTCAGTGCTTCCACTCCTTTCTGGTAATCGGCGGAAACCGGACGTTCAAGCTTTTCTGCAGCCTGTGCATGCAATCCCATCCAACCTAAAATAAATGTAAGCATCAATGTCCTCATGAAAACATCTCCTCCCGTTCGTTGTTAGCGACTGCGAAATTACATGCTTTTCTTCAAATGGCAAATACCTGTTTTTATGTTATGCATCAGCTTTTTAACACTTCTGGTGCTTTCGCTCACAGACATTGTAA
>CAZAUU010000115.1:0-2389 GCA_964488405.1 uncultured Phocaeicola sp. | reverse complement strand
CTGCCATTGCGGCAATTGCCAGTGCGAGTGATATGAACATTTTTGTCATACTATTATTATTGTGTTGATGGTATTCCTTTGTTTTTGTTTATTTAATAATGTAGCAAAAAGTATGCCGTGTGCTGTTGCCGTATAAAGCCGAAAGGACTTCGTCCGTGTGTATCGTCGGAACACCGGAAAGGAACTGTCATTGGTGGAATGCACCGTGTCCTTTGTCACACCACAGCCCGTGTAGCAAAACACGTCCTTTCTCGAAGACCGGTGCGGTCGCCCGTATGGGCTTACACGTCCGCCCGTGTTTTTGTCCTATTCTTATATTATTGTTTCATCTTTAAGGATACAAAATAACCGTGAGATTGCCAACTCTTTAATCTTCTTTTATCCCGGACTCGCGTATAATCAAGGTATCAAAAAGCCTATCGGCACAACCTGTAAAAATACTTTCACCACAGAAATCTTTCGTGCACACTGGCATTGATAAAGGGATGAGCCTGGTTTACTGACTTTGAAAAGCCGGTAAACCGGACTCTGTATCCGCTTTTGTGGTTAGATCACCTGACCTTGAAAACTGGCGCAATTCTGTTCAACTGTTTGTCCGGCAAAGTGATGGACAGACCTTCCGTCGTGTGGTTGAATTTCACGGCTCCGTATCCGAGCAATTCTACGCTTTCTATTGCTTTGGGATACAATTCACTGCCGGCAGCCAATGACTTCACCAGCACTTTCTTGTTTCCCGGCCATGCCAGCGCTGCCACGTACAGGTCTTCTCCTTTTTGAGTAAAACGTATTTCCTGCGCCGTAGCATCCGTGTAGGAACCTTCGTTGAAACCTTGGGCATTGATTTTGATATCTGAGTCCGCAATGGGTCCTTCGCCAAAGATTTTCCAGGGACGGGTGTCATAAACGGCTTCCTTGTTGATGGTCATCCATGCACCAAATTCATTGAGGATTTTCTCTTCTTTCTCATCGAATGTTCCGTCGGCACGAAGCGGAACGCTCAGCAACAGATTGCCGTTCTTGCTCACCACGTCCATCAGCAGACACGCTACATTAGCTGCCGACTTATAGCGGTCTTCCTCGTATATCGAGGTATTGTAGTGCCAACCGCCCAGGCAAGTGCAGGTTTGCCACGGTTCGTCAAGTATTTCATTTGGCGCACCACGCTCCACATCCCAAACCAATGCTTTCCGTTGCTCCTCATCCAGAATCTTGCCAAACATCACGGCCTCCAGTTTACCGTCATGGGTAGCCATGCTGTGATTATAGAAGTGGGTAGCAATCTTCAGACCGGCATCACTGATGGGATAAAAAGGAAGGACGGTCACGTCGAAATACAACAAATCGGGATTATAACGGTTGATAACGTCCAATGTACGATTATAGAAGTTTGTGACAAACTCCTGCGTAGGCGGGCAAGCCCCTCCATCCCATGCCCATTGGCGGTGAATCGCCCCGTTGTCCCAACTGTCCTCGCTCATCGGATGGTTCTGTGCATACAGTTCCTGCGGGTCGTAGCCTTCCCACCATTTGCCTTTGCCGTCTTCCTTTGTCAGCTTACCATCGTATGGAATGCCTTTCTTCGGACCGATGGTGTCATGCCGCTGTGAAGTCTCATACCACGTCCAGGCATGGTCGGCATGCAAGCTCACGCCGAAATAGAGTCCGTGCTTGCGAGCCGCCTTTGCCCAGCCGTCCAGTATATTCTTTTTCGGCCCCATGTTCATGGAGTTCCAAGACTGATACCTACTGTCCCACAAATCGAAATTGTCATGATGGTTGCCCAACACAAAGAAATACTGGGCACCGACTTGTTTGTAAAAAGATACCAAAGAATCCGGATTCCACCGTTCGGCCTTGAATAAAGGAATGATGTCTTTGAATCCTATTTCCGAGGGATGCCCATAATGTTCTACATGATAGTTGTACTCGGGTGAACCTTCTATATACAGGCTACGAGCCATCCAGTCGCCCGAGCCTTCCACACATTGCGGTCCCCAATGCGCCCAGATACCGAACTTCACATTACGGAACCATTCAGGAGCCTGATATTCTTTTAACGACTCCCATGTCGGCTGAAATTTGCCCGTCATCATGGGCTCATCTGCTTCGGAAACCGGTATCTGATAAGACGGTTTCACGGCATCGCCACAAGACACGAACAAGGCTGCCAATGCGGAAAGAAATAAAGTTTTGCGTTTCATGAATATGGGATTTTTTTAGTTTAACTTGCACACTTTGGCGAACTTACATAAATATTCTGTATTTTCAAAGAATTGACCCAATCTTATTTTCTATAGTGATGTCCGTTGGTATGTTTTCAGTGTTATTATATATAATAATGAGTATGATATAAATTGAAGGGTTATTATATTTTGTTTGTTATTTTGTT
>CAZAUU010000114.1:0-2454 GCA_964488405.1 uncultured Phocaeicola sp. | reverse complement strand
TAGTAATGTTTGAAGTTGGCGAACGTGCCGAAATGGAACACAATCAGAATGGTCATAATCTCGCTGTCGGAAAGCGATGCCTCACGATGCCGGCGGCGGATACCACTTGAAGAGATAAGCTCACCTTTAGCAACTTCCATATCAAATTTCTTGCTGAATTCATCCAACGTACAGAAAATTTCCGTAATTTTGTCTTGGGTAATCATAGGACCTTGTTTTTGTAAGTTATTGTTTGTTAGACCTAAAGTTACAAAATAATTCTGTGATTACCTATTCTTTTCTGTTATTTGTTTATCCCGAACTCACGTATAATATTGAGTCTTTTTGAGTGACGAAGTCAGGAATGTACATATCTAAGTTCTTAGCGTGACTTCTAACCCTCTTATATTCAGCATATATCACAACATGGTAAAAACGTAAGTAGGCATGAGTTGTGTAGAATGATATATAAATACCGGTAAATATAAAGAAAAAGCTTTATTTTTGTGTCATGAAATCAATCAGAGAACTATACCGGATTGGCACGGGACCTTCCAGTAGCCACACGATGGGTCCCCGGAAGGCTGCCGAACAGTTTCTTGCCCGTCACCCCGAGGCGGTATCCTTCGAGGTGACGCTTTACGGGAGCCTTGCCGCCACGGGTAAAGGCCACATGACGGATGTCGCCATCCTGGATGTGATTCAGCCGCATGCACCGGTTGAAATCGTATGGAAGCCGCACGTATTTTTCCCTTTCCATCCCAACGGGATGACATTCAAGTCGTTTGATGCGGGCAAATGCCAGACCGATGAATGGACGGTGTTCAGTGTCGGAGGAGGGGCATTGGCTGAAGAAGGGCAGGACGGAGGGAACACCCCCGACCTGTACGACATGAATACCATGAGCCGCATCCTTTACTGGTGCGAGCATACGGGACGCAGTTATTGGGAATACGTGGAGCAGTGCGAAGGGAAGGAGATATGGGACTACCTGACACAGGTATGGGATACCATGAAGGCAGCCATCCTGCGGGGGCTGGATGCAGAAGGCGTGTTGCCCGGCCCGCTCAATTTGCGGAGAAAGGCATCATCGTATTACATCCGTGCCAAGGGATACAAGGATTCGCTCCGTTCGCGCGGACTGGTGTTCGCTTATGCCCTTGCGGTGAGCGAGGAAAACGCTTCGGGAGGAAAGATCGTCACGGCACCCACGTGCGGCGCCTGCGGCGTGGTGCCTGCGGTGCTCTATCATTTGCAGAAAGTCCGCGAGTTCAGCGATGCACGTATCCTGCGTGCCCTCGCCACGGCAGGACTGGTAGGGAACATCGTGAAACACAATGCGTCCATTTCCGGTGCCGAGGCTGGATGCCAGGCCGAAGTGGGGGTAGCATGCTCGATGGCATCGGCGGCTGCCAGCCAACTGTTTGGCGGAAGCCCTGCCCAGATAGAGTATGCCGCTGAAATGGGCTTGGAGCATCATCTGGGCATGACGTGTGATCCTGTATGCGGACTGGTGCAGATTCCCTGCATCGAGCGCAATGCTTATGCCGCCGCACGTGCATTGGATGCCAACATTTATTCCGCTTTCACCGACGGGCGGCACCGGGTGTCGTTCGACCGTGTGGTGGAAGTGATGAAGGAAACCGGTCACGACCTGCCTTCCCTGTACAAGGAAACCAGCGAGGGCGGACTGGCGAAAGACTATCATCCTATGGACTGACCTTTTACACGTATATGAGGAAATACGACACTTATCTGTTCGACTTTGATTATACCCTTGCCGATTCATCAAGGGGCATCGTCACGTGCTTTCGCAACGTGCTGGAACGCCACGGGCATACGGGTGTCAGTGATCTTGCCATCAAGCGCACCATTGGCAGGACGTTGGCAGACTCATTTTCGCTGCTGTCCGGGATTACTGACGCGGCTACACTGGAGGCTTACCGGAAAGAATATGTCAAGGAAGCCGACACCTATATGACGGCAAATACCCGCCTTTTTCCCGAAACCGGTGAGGTGCTTGCCGGACTGAAACGGCTGGGTGCTCGTCTGTGCATCATCTCCACCAAATACCGTTTCCGCATACGGGAATTTCTGGACAAGAACCTTCCGGAACCGGCATTCGACCTCATCGTGGGCGGCGAAGACGTGCAGTCCCCCAAACCTTCGCCCGAAGGAGTGATGCTTGCGCTGGCTCAATTGGGATGCCCCGCAGTACATGCTTTATATGTAGGAGACAGCACGGTGGATGCCGAGACGGCACAGGCAGCCGGTGTGGATTTTGCCGGTGTGCTGCACGGCATGACTTCCCGCGAGGAGCTTTCCGCCTATCCGCATACGGCAATCATGGCCGACCTGTGGGGGCTTCTCTGATTTCAGGTGAATTATTAAATGACGTGAGTTCGGGATAAACAAATAATAGAAAAGAATAGGTAATCACAGAATTGTTTTGTAACTTTAGGTCTAACAAACAAC
>CAZAUU010000113.1:0-2467 GCA_964488405.1 uncultured Phocaeicola sp. | reverse complement strand
ATTATAACTCTAATCTTATTCATATAAGTCTCATTTTTCCAAGTTCATTTCCTTCCAGCCATTAGCTAATATCATCCTCCTAAATTCACTCGACTTCATACCCGCCTCACAATCAGGAATACAAAAGTAGAAAATTTTCCATTATTCATATCATCAAATATGCTTTATTTTAATTCAACGAACGGATTTATTATGATTATCGTGAGCAGAATTTGCTTAATTTTGAACTCGTAAATTTTCAGTAGGACACTACTGAACTTTATGCAAAATTAAAGAATATGAAAGACTACCAATTAGGATTCATCTCCAATGAGGTTATATTCAACCATGTGAAGCAGACGGTTGAGTTATACCGCACGCACATCAATCTGAAGGATTTCAACAAGAACATCATTGACCCTATCAAACTGACCTTTGACTCTAAGGTGTATGGGAAGTCAATGGATGAAATCATCGAATCGGAAAGTATACGACAGATAGACAAGACCAACACAAACCACATCGGTTATTTCCATCAGAACCTTTTTCGATACGCAGGGAACGGTTGGGAAGTGCCGGAGACAGGTTTTGACGTGGTAAACAATGAACAGCACATTTTTGCCGAGCTGAAAAACAAGCATAACACAATGAACAGCCGGGCAGCTGACAGTGTTTACCGACACATGCAGAACAAAATCCTCCACGATGACCAAGCCACATGCATGTTGGTCGAGGTGATTGCCACAAAATCGCGCAACGAGAAATGGTTTTATGACAACCTGTCGCATGAAAAGATACGCCGTGTTTCCATTGATAAGTTCTATGGCATTGTGTTCGGGGATGAGCTGGCTTTTTTCAAGCTGTGCAAGGCACTGCCCGATATTCTGGAGGACGTGGTTGCTGATCTCAGGTGTGGCTCCATACACAGCACCGTTTGCGAAGAGCTCCTTGAGCTGTCTACCGACACGTTCAAAAGCCTTTACTTGCTTGCTTTCAAGACTTATAACGGATTCCAAGACTTCTGATTTATGCAGTATAACACCATATCAGCCAGCAATTTTGCCGACATAATGGGGGTTTCGAAAGCTACTCTGCAGAAATGGGAGGATAACGGCACATATGTCCCTTCCGTAGACAGTAAGGGCAACAAATATTTTGTTGTAGACAAACTGCTTGACGTCCCCAGAATCAAAGAGATGGTATATTCCGCTTGGGAAGAAGAAATGCAAGTGCGCCCGTTTAGGGTATATACATCCATTGAACTGTTTGCCGGTGCAGGAGGGCTTGCATTAGGCCTTGAAAAAGCCGGGTTCTCACACATCATGCTAAATGAAATAGACCATGATGCCTGCCAGACGCTGCAATACAACCGTCCGGAATGGAAGGTCGTTGAACAAGATGTACGTACTGTCTCTTTCAAGAAATTCATCGGCAAAGTAGACTTCCTTTCCGGAGGTTTCCCTTGCCAAGCATTTTCATACGCAGGGAAGCAGGGAGGGTTCAATGACACAAGAGGGACTCTATTTTTCGAGCTGGCACGTGCCGTGGATGAGATACGCCCCAAAGTATTCATGGGCGAGAACGTTAGAGGGCTGTCTGTACACGATGGCGGACGGACATTGGAGACGATAAAAAACACCATCCGTGAGTTGGGATATACGCTGGTGGAGCCACGCGTACTGAAAGCGATACTTTACCAGGTGCCGCAGAAACGCGAGCGCCTCATCCTGATAGCCATACGCAACGATTTAGCGAACAAGGTACAATTCAAGTGGCCAGCTCCCTACCACAGGATTATGACATTGCGAGATGCCTTTTTCAAGGGCGAGTTGTACGATGCCGATGTGCCAGCTTCCGACGGGCAGAAATATCCGCAAAAGAAACAGAAAGTCATGGAGCTGGTGCCTATGGGGGGATATTGGCGGGATCTCCCGCTTGACGTGCAAAAAGAATATATGGGTGGAAGCTTTGAATTGGAAGGAGGAAAGACAGGCATGGCACGCCGCTTATCCCTTGATGAGCCGAGCTTGACCTTGACTTGTGCACCGGCTCAAAAGCAGACGGAACGATGCCATCCAACGGAAACTCGTCCCCTAACCATACGGGAATATGCCCGCATACAAACATTTCCCGACAGCTGGCAGTTCGTCGGAACTATGAGTTCGCAGTACAAGCAGATAGGGAACGCTGTCCCCGTCAATCTGGCATATGCCATTGGGCGTTCACTTATCCGGCTATTCAATGACATTGAACGGCTTTAATTCAGAAAATCTCGTTTATATCCTGCTAAAAAGGGTAAAAATTATGGCTTTTCAGCACGATATGAACGATTTTTATAGCTACGGGAATCTCAGGTCGCCTGGACATTTCAGGTGATGAAATGTACCGCTCCGCCCAATTTCAACAGGTCTTGCCAAATTGAATACTCATAGAGTTTGGGATTAAAACGGCAAGTCCTGCCCATATTGTACCAATGGTTCCCGGAGGA
>CAZAUU010000112.1:0-2620 GCA_964488405.1 uncultured Phocaeicola sp. | reverse complement strand
CTTTTCGTTCCAACGGCAGGGGTTAACTCCTTATCCGCCACCGGATAGTGAAAATGTTGTTGCCTAACACAATTTAAAATGCTGGCCGGCCGTTAATTCAAAATAATCACTATCTTCGCATAAAATTTAAAGTTACCTGAATCATGAACACCAATTTCTATTGCGTCATTATGGCAGGAGGAATGGGACGCCGTTTCTGGCCGTACAGCCGGAAAAGCCAACCCAAACAATTCCTCGACTTTTTTGGGACAGGACAGACTTTACTGCAACAGACTTTCGAACGTTACAAACAAATCATCCCGCTTTCCAATATTTACATCACCACACACAAGGAATACAGGCAATTGGTAAGAGAGATGATTCCGGAGCTTCCCGATAAACAACTGATAGTGGAAAACGACAGGCGCAATACGGCACCGTCAATCGCATTTGCCTCATATGTCATCCAAAAAGCCAATCCGGACGCCACGATTGTCGTGGCTCCATCGGACCACCTGATACTGAAGATGGATGAATTCAAGGAGGCCATACTGAAAGGAATGGACTTTGCATCCAGGAACGACAAATTAGTGACCTTGGGCATCAAGCCGAACCGTCCGGAGACAGGATACGGGTATATCCAGATAGACGAAGAAAAAGAGGGTGATTTCTACAAAGTGAAAACTTTCATCGAGAAGCCGACAAGGGAGTTTGCCGAAATCTTCATCCAAAGCAACGAATTCTATTGGAATTCGGGCATATTCCTATGGCACGTAAACACAATCCTAAAGGCTTTCCATGAGTTCATGTCCGAACTTTCCCCATCTGTCGAATGCGACAAGCCCGATTTCACATCATGCCCCAACATCTCCATAGATTACAGCATCATGGAAAAGGCAGACAATGTGTATGTCCAGTTATGCGATTTTGGCTGGGCGGATTTAGGTACGTGGGAATCGCTGTATGATGCTTCGCCCAAAGACATGAACCAGAATGTGATTATCCACAGCAATACCCTGTTGTACAATTGCAAGAACAACGTCATCTCCATTCCCAAAGGGCAACTGGCGGTAATCCAGGATTTGGAGGGCTATGTGGTGGCTGTAAGGGACAACGCATTGCTTATCTGCAAGAAAGACGACCAGGATGCCATGCGAAAGTTTACCACGGATGTAGAGATGAAGTTCAACGGGAAATATTCGTAACTCTCCCTACACAGGCTCCATGCCCATTTCCACATCCGTGCGTTGGTACGATGTCCCTGCTACATACTCGCCTTGATGGCTTTTATCACTGCCGATGTAAAGCCGTCGTGTTCCAGCGAATTGATGCCTTTGATGGTGATACCCCCCGGTGTGGTGACCTTTTCTATCTCCCATGCGGGGTGGGTATGTTCATTGTCCAACAACAGGCGGGCAGCTCCTTCTGCCGCCTGTGCCACCATTTTCATGGCGTCTTGCGGGCGGATGCCCGCCTCGACGCCTGCCTGCATTGCCGCCTGGATATATTTCAGCACATAGGCTATGCCGCATGAGGCGAGCGACGTGGCGGCTGCAAATTGCTTTTCATCTATCAACATGGCCAGCCCCATTTCGCCGAAAAGCCCGAGCAGGGTCTGGGTCTGCTGTTCCGATGTGTTCCGGCATGCCACCAGCGTCATGCTTGCCAACCTGGAGATTGCCGTATTGGGCATGACGCGGAACATGGGCATTTGCGGATCAACGAAGTGCGACAAGTCGTCGAACGTCAGCCCGGCAGCCACCGAAACCAGCACCTGCGGCCGCTGCAGGCACAAAGGCTTCGTTACTTCTTCCACTTTCCAAGGCTTTACCGCCAGAATCACCATTTCTGCATCCGCCGCGTCACGGTTGTCCGTACTGGTATGGATAGCGGGATATTCCGCCCGCAGCTTTTCCAACTTTGCCACACTAGGATTGGTGACTGTGATGTCGCATGCATTGACATGATGTCCTTGTGCCAGCCCGCGTGCTATCGCCCCGCCCATATTGCCGGCACCGATAATTCCTATTTTCATTGTTTTTCCTTATTGAGCCGCAGACAATTCCTCCAGCGTTTTTCCTTCGTATTCGCAGATGGCACGCTTAAAATCAAGTGGCAGGTCTACCGGTTCCTTGGTAGCCACATCATAGCCTACCATTACCGTCCGGCACTGGCACTTCAGCACGCCACTTGCCTTGTTGACGGCACGTTGCAGCAGGGTAAAGCTTTTGTGCCCTACATGCACCACCTTCGTCTCGATATACAGTTCGTCCGAAAAAAATACCGGAGCCAGAAAATCCGCATTGATATTGGCAACGACTATGCCCAAGCCATCCCAGTCATCGCCGCCGAAAACTTCACGCATGTACGAAGTTTTCGCCAGGTCGTAAATGGAAAAGTACGATGAGTTGTTCATGTGACCGTACTGGTCTACATCGTTAAAACGAATCTGCACCGGCATTACATGCCGGTATGTTAATTCTTCTGCCATATTAAAAATTTGATACGCTTCAAATATATATCTTTTTCGGGAAAATCCGATAAAAGAATTGGAATAAATTAGAAATAAGACACTTATGGGCTTTTCTCAAAGAGTGAGGTAATGACTTGGCAACGGTCGCAAATTCTGTGAAATGCGGTG
>CAZAUU010000111.1:0-2640 GCA_964488405.1 uncultured Phocaeicola sp. | reverse complement strand
CCACTCCCACCCTTCAGCGGAATGTCACATACTTGTTCATCAGGAAATTCAGGCTGCCGTATACGAAAAGGCCGAGAAACTGTGCCAGGTATTCGCTGCATCCCAAGAGTTCGACCAAAACCAGCAGAAATAGGAACTGTGCCGCATAGGCTATTGCAAACACGCAAAAGAAATACAGCATCTGGTTGAGCGTATTCTTCTTACTCTTCTCTGCATCAAGCGGGAATATCCAGAACTTGCACCAGATAAAATTATGAATCTGCGCTATCGTATAAGCGGTGATATTGGCAACTATGTAATCTTCGCCTCCAATATGCATCAACACCCCCACTACCAACGCTGTAATCAGGGCATTGAGTGTACCGACAATAGCAAAACGGATAATGCGTACAGATTCTTTCATGAATGGTTTACCACCCGGCGGCACACAGGCATCGGTATGCCCGTGCACTACCAAGCCTGCATTACTTAATCGTTACGGTCAAGTTTAATTCGTCCAATTGTTTCGGTTCGAGACAACCTGGCGCATCCAGCATCACATCACGTCCGGAATTGTTTTTCGGGAAAGCGATGCAGTCACGGATGGAATCCAAGCCGGCGAAGAGCGACACCCATCGGTCGAGTCCGTAGGCGAGCCCGCCATGGGGAGGCGCACCAAACTTGAACGCATTCATCAGGAAGCCGAACTGCTCTTGTGCCTTTTCGGGCGTGAACCCCAATATCTCGAACATTTTTTCCTGGAGTGCCGGGTCGTGGATACGGATGGAACCGCCACCGACCTCCACACCGTTCACCACCATGTCGTATGCATCGGCACGCACAGCCGCCGGATTGGTATCCAGCAAGGGGATATCCTCGTCTTTCGGGTGTGTGAACGGATGGTGCATCGCCATCAGGCGGCCTTCTTCCTCGCTCCATTCGAACATCGGGAAATCAACCACCCACAGACAGGCAAAGCGGTTCTTGTCGCGCAAACCTAACCGGTTACCCATCTCCAAACGCAACTCGCCCAACTGCTTGCGGGTTTTCATAACATCATCGCCGCTCAGTATCAGAATCAGGTCGCCCGGTTTTGCACCGAAAGCTTCCTTCATCCGCCGGAGTGTTTCCTGGTCATAGAATTTGTCGACACTCGATTTCACATTACCGTCGGCCTCCACACGGGCATAGACCAATCCCTTGGCACCGATTTGCGGACGCTTGACGAAATCTGTCAGCTGGTCAAGCTGCTTGCGCGTATAGCACGCCGCCCCTTCGGCACAGATGCCCCCGATGTAGGCGGCATTGTCGAACACACCGAATCCGTAGCCCTTCAGTATGTCCGCCAGTTCCACGAACTTCATGCCGAAACGCAGGTCGGGCTTGTCGCTCCCGTAATATTTCATGGCATCCGCCCACGGCATCCGCAAAAAAGGTTCTGCAAATTCCACTCCCCTCAGTTCCTTAAACAAATGTTTTGCCATCCCCTCAAAAATCTGAAGGATATCTTCCTGTTCCACGAAACTCATTTCACAGTCTATCTGTGTGAATTCCGGCTGGCGGTCGGCACGCAAGTCTTCATCGCGGAAACACTTCACAATCTGGAAGTAACGGTCGAAACCCGAAACCATCAGAAGCTGTTTCAACGTCTGGGGCGACTGGGGAAGGGCATAAAACTGTCCCGGATTCATGCGCGAAGGAACCACGAAGTCGCGTGCGCCTTCGGGAGTAGAGCCTATCAGCATCGGGGTTTCCACTTCCAGGAATCCCAGACCGTCGAGGTAACGGCGCACCTCCATCGCCATACGGTGGCGCATCTCCAAATTCTTACGCACTGCCGTACGGCGCAAATCCAAATAACGGTATTTCATCCGCAGGTCATCTCCCCCATCGGTATTGTCTTCAATCGTAAACGGCGGGGTCAGTGCCGTATTCAGTATTTCCAATCCGGAAACAATGATTTCAATGTCGCCCGTAGGAAGATGGTCGTTCTTGTTCGAACGTTCATTCACCGTCCCCCTGGCCTGGATGACGTATTCACGCCCCAAATGGTTGGCACGTTCGCACAATGCGGCATCAATTTCGGCATTAAACACCAGTTGCGTAATCCCGTAACGGTCACGGAGGTCGACAAACGTCATTCCCCCCATCTTACGCACACGCTGCACCCATCCGGCGAGCGTCACACTTTTGCCTGCATCGGCAAGCCGCAACTCGCCGCAAGTATGACTTCTGAACATATTTCAAAGGTTTATTCCACGTTTTATTATGAATTGGGGACAAAGTTAACACTTGTTTTTGATTTATGCAATAAAATGACAGAGGCAAACAGGGCAAGCACATAGACACATCGTTGCAGGCAGATGCCACAAGCAAAGACCGCAAGCCGTGCAGGTTATCACGACAGGCCGCACAAGCCATCGAGGCAGGCGGTGTGTACACACATCACCTGCCGCATATACAATACAATAAAAATCAATGCCAATCCAATGAAAAAAACTGAATTCCACGGCATTCGTAGAATGCATTCTTCAAAAATATTTCGTAATATTGCACTTATGCTGGTTGACCCAGCCCTTGAAATCCACTAAAAACAAAAAACAACAATGAAAACGATGAAATGGTTTGCAGGAACGGTTGCGGTATTGCTTGCAGCTTCCT
>CAZAUU010000110.1:0-2843 GCA_964488405.1 uncultured Phocaeicola sp. | reverse complement strand
TAGCAGACAGGATTCTGCTCAGGAAACGGGCTTTGATAGAAACGGTCAATGACGAGCTGAAGAACATCGCACAGATAGAGCACTCCAGGCACCGTTCTTTCAACAACTTCGTTGCCAATTCCTTGTCGGCTATCGCGGCATACTGTTTCTTTGAAAAGAAGCCCGCCATTGATGTGAATTTTATCAATGACGGACAACTGACATTGTTTTGACTTTATATCGAACTCATGTCAAAATTATAAAAAACATATTAATTCCCAGACATACTGGATAAATTGTTTTCGATTTTCAACATTTCTTTCTGTTTATATTTCCTCTTTTTCCTGCTCTTCAAATTCTTTCATCAGTTTGGCCTGTACGTCTACCGGAACCAATTCGTAACTGGCGAATTGCATAACAAACGATGCACGTCCTCCTGTAAGGGAACTCAATGCAGTGGAATAGTTCGACATTTCTTTCAGTGGGACTTTGGCAGTTAGTTTTTCGTATCCTTTTTCACTGCTCATACCCATAATCATTCCCCGACGCCCCTGCATGTCACTCATCACATCACCCAATTTATCACTCGGGCAGAACACTTCCACATCATAAATCGGTTCTAGGATTTTCGGACCTGCATTTTTAAATGCATCGCTGAACGCGTGGCGTCCTGCCAGCATGAAAGATATTTCGTTTGAGTCTACCGGGTGCATCTTGCCGTCGTAAACGATAACACGCACATCACGCGCATACGAGCCTGTAAGCGGACCTTGCTCCATACGGCTCATGATGCCTTTCAATATGGCAGGCATGAAACGTGTATCGATTGCACCGCCTACCACGCTGTTGATGAATACTAACTTGCCACCCCATTCCAAATCAATGGTTTCACTACTTTTTACCGTGACCTTGAATTCCTGTCCGTTGAACTTGTAAATATCCGGAGCCGGCATACCTTCATAATATGGTTCTACGATGAGATGTACTTCACCGAACTGGCCTGCACCGCCAGACTGTTTTTTGTGCCTGTAATCGGCCCGTGCGGCTTTGGTGATTGTTTCACGATAAGGTATTTTCGGCTCTATAAATTGAACCGGCAATTTTTCATTATTTTCTAAGCGCCATTTCAATGTTCGTAGATGGAACTCGCCCTGTCCATGCACCAGAATTTGCTTCAGTTCTTTTGATTGTTCTATTACCCATGTTGGGTCTTCTTCACGCATGCGGTTCAACATTACCATCATTTTTTCCATATCCGCTTCATTAACCGGCTTGATGGCACGTGTGTATTTTGAGTTGGGATATTTAATGAAATTAAAACGGTTATCACAATCCTTTCCATTCAATGTATTACCGGTTTTCACATCTTTCAGTTTCACTGTACAACCGATATCTCCTGCACGCAATTCTTCCACCTTTTCGCGGATGGCTCCTGCACATACATAAAGTTGTGCCATGCGTTCTTTTGATCCACGATCTGCATTGGTCAGGTCATCCCCTTCATGCACCACGCCACTCATTACCTTGAAATATTGCACATCGCCGATATGAGGCTCTACCGCAGTCTTGAAGAAATAGAGTGAAGTAGGATTTGCCGGATCTGGGGGTACAGGGATACCCCGCGTGTTGTGTACTACCGGCATTTCGTCTACAAACGGCACTACGTTACCAAGGAATTCCATGAGGCGGCGAACACCCATGTCTTTTCCTGCGCATACGCAGAACACGGGGAATATCCCACGTGTGACCAATCCCTTCCGGATGCCTTCACGCATTTCGTCTTCTGTCAGCGATTCGGATTCAAAGAATTTTTCCATCAGCGTTTCATCGTGTTCGGCAGCAGCTTCCACCAGCGTCTTGTGCCATTCTTGCGCCTTTTCCATTTCCTCGGCCGGAATGTCCTCGATTAAAGGTGCTCCTCCCTCGGGTTTCCATGAATATTTTTTCATTAAAAGTACATCAATCAGTGCATTGAAATCGGGTCCTGTGCTAAGAGGATATTGTACCGGTACAACTTTCGAACCATAGTTTTCTTTCAATTGTTCCAACACATGGTCGAAATCGCACTTGTCACTATCTAATTGATTTACCAAAAAAATGACAGGTTTTCCTAATTTGTCGGTATAACGGAAATGGTTTTGTGTACCTACTTCGGGACCATATTGACCATTCAATAATAGAACAGCCGTGTCGGTCACATTTAAAGCTGTCAAAGCCGCTCCCACGAAGTCATCACTTCCCGGACAATCAATAATGTTCAGCTTTTTTCCGTTCCATTCTACATGATAAACGGTAGAGAATACGGAGTATCCATACTCCTGCTCTACCGGAAAATAGTCACTCACCGTATTTTTCGCTGTAATCCTTCCACGGCGTTTTATAATACCACTCTCATAGAGCAAAGCTTCTGTGAGAGTGGTTTTACCTGATCCATCATTGCCAAGCAGGGCAATGTTTTTAATTTCGTTAGTTTGGTATACTTTCATGATATTCAAAGTTTTAATATAAAACAAAAGGATATATATCCTCTTTCTTAATCAAGTGGCACGCAAATTAGAAATAAATCGGCACAAATACAACCTTTCTATTCGTGTTTCTAAACCGTGTTTTTCAGCATGAAATTCTTGCTATGGGCAACATATCAATCCATTGACGCAACTATATACTTTATTGTATAATGATTGGTTGCACCAGTCATAAAAAGCGCATCTGTTGGATACGCTTTAATTAGGGTTTGTCTTTTCAGTAATAAAAGACCTACTGTTTCGTTATAAAATCGCTGGCACTTTCTTTATTCCAAAACAAGAAATTCTTTCCTCCTTTATCCCACTCAAACCTCACGAGAAACTCATTCACCACATCCG
>CAZAUU010000109.1:0-2963 GCA_964488405.1 uncultured Phocaeicola sp. | reverse complement strand
TTGGGCAAGCCTGCTTCCTTCGCCCGCCGCAATAATTGCAAATTTCATATTCTCATTTTTGTTTTCTTTATGCTGTTTGCCTCTGTGCTTTTTGTCATTTGTCCCATTAAAGCTGTTTTTGAAGCGCACAAAATTATAAAATTTATTCCATATCCATATAAATGGAATAATGGAAAAGTGATATAAACCAGAAAATATTCAAAAGGGACTATCTGAAGGCGGGAATCTCGTTTTTTCGTATGACTCTGGTTTGGAAGGCGTAAGGACAGGATGTGTGGCATCGGACGGGAACAAATCAGTAAAATAGGTAGAATTATCTGTAACTCTGATATATTGAATATTGGATGGACTTATTATCTTTGTATCCAGAAAAGCATAAAAACAGCTGATATGAAAGAAATAAAAGACAGTGAGTTCGGCGGCGAACGGCCCTTGTTCGCCTCGCACGACCTTTATTTGGAAAATGTGACAATTCATGCCGGCGAATCGGCACTGAAAGAATGTACGAACATAGAAGCGGTGGAGTGCCGTTTCGAAGGGAAATACCCGTTCTGGCACAACAACGGATTCGTGGTGCGCCGTTGCCTGTTTACCGAAGGCGCACGTGCCGCCCTGTGGTATTCGCGTGACTTGGAGATGAGCGACACGCTGGTGGAAGCTCCGAAAATGTTCCGCGAAATGGATGGCATCAGGTTGACAGGGGTGCGTATCCCGAATGCACAGGAAACCTTGTGGAAATGCCGTAACGTGGAACTGCATAAAGTGGAGGTGGAAAAGGCCGATTACCTGTTTATGCACAGTGAGAACATCCGCATCTCCGACTACCGCCAGCAGGGCAACTATTCGTTCCAATATTGCAAGAACGTGGAAATCCGTAATGCCGTAATCGACTCGAAAGATGCTTTCTGGAATACGGAAGACGTGACGGTATACGATTCCGAACTGATAGGGGAGTACTTGGGGTGGCATTCGCACCGCTTGCGCCTGGTGAACTGCCGAATTTCGGGCACACAGCCGCTGTGTTATGCCCATGACCTCGTGATGGAAAACTGCATGATGGCGGATGATGCCGACCTGGCTTTCGAATATTCCACCCTGCAGGCAGACATCAAGGGTGCCGTGCACAGCATCAAGAACCCGCGAAGCGGAAGCATCACGGCCGACAGTTGCGGGGAGATTATTTTGGACGAGAACATCAAGGCACCTGCAGATTGCAAGATAATGATAAGGAATAAAATATGATATATGATTTCGACCAACTGAACGTACGTCGGGGCACAAATTCTTACAAGTGGGATTCGGCAGCGGATCCCGATGTGCTCCCGATGTGGGTGGCAGACATGGATTTCCGTACGGTGCCTGCCGTGACGGAAGCCTTGCAGCGGAGGGTAGCGCATGGCATCTTCGGCTATACGCGCGTACCCGATGCCTATTATGAGGCTGTAGCTTGGTGGTTTGCCCACAGGCATGGATGGACAATCGATCGCGACTGGATTGTGTACACGACGGGTGTGGTGCCGGCACTTTCCGCACTTATCAAAGCCATGACACAGCCGGGCGACAAAGTCCTTGTGCAGACACCGGTATACAACTGTTTCTTTTCTTCCATACGCAACAATGGCTGCGAAGTCCTGACGAATCCTTTGTTGCGCCAAGGCGACACCTATGTTGTCGATTACGAAGACTTGGAGCGGAAAGTTTCCGACCCGGGGACAAAACTGTTGGTTTTGTGCAACCCGCACAATCCGGCAGGCAGGGTGTGGACTCGCGATGAACTATACCGTATCGGCAGTATTTGTTTCCGCCACGGCGTGTTTGTCATCTCCGATGAGATACATTGCGAGCTAGTACAGCCGGGTTATGCTTATACACCGTTTGCCACGTTAGGCGAGGAGTTTGTGCGTCATTCGGCAACCTGCCTTTCGCCCAGCAAGGCGTTCAATCTTGCCGGTTTGCAGATTGCCAATATCATAATGGCAGACGAGGAAGTGCGCCGTAAAACGAACCGTGCCATTAACATCAACGAGGTGTGCGATGTGAATCCTTTTGGCGTGGATGCGCTGATAGCAGCATACAGCGATGAGGGTGCCGAATGGCTGGACCAGTTGAACACTTATATTGGTGGTAACTACCGCTGCATGAAAGAATTTTGTGGGACGTACCTGCCCGGTTTCCAGCTGACAAAGCTGGAAGGCACGTACTTGGTATGGCAGGATTGCTCGGCCTTTCACTGCAAATCGGAGGAGTTGGAACACCGCTTGCTGGAGGAAGCAAAGCTGTGGCTGAATGCCGGGACGACGTATGGGGCTGAAGGCGAGGGCTTCATGCGCTGGAATATCGCCTGTCCGCGCAGCCGTATGCAGACAGGACTGGAGCGTTTCCTGGGCTTTGCACGTAGGTATTGTGGCTTTTTGTAAGGAATCAGATAATTTAAATAAATATCATTATGGAATCTGTAGTAAAATTCTATTCGCTGTCTTATACCCAGGCGAAGACCTATGGGACAGCTTTGTTGTTCGTGTTGGGTAACCTTGCCCTGCCACAGTTTTTCCACCTCATGTCCCAGGGAGGTATGACGTGGTTACCCATTTATTTCTTTACGTTAGTAGGGGCTTACAAGTACGGTTGGAAAGTGGGACTGCTCACGGCAGTTGTTTCGCCTTTGGCAAACAGCCTGTTGTTCGACATGCCTGTTCCAGCTGCTTTGCCTGCTATTCTGCTGAAATCTGTATTGCTGGCTGTGGCGGCAGGCCTGGCGGCTTCCCGTTTTCAGAAGGCCTCTTTCTTGGCTTTGGCAAGCGTTGTGGCGGTTTACCAGTGTCTTGGTACTTTGGGTGAATGGGCGTTCTTTACCGACAGTTTCTATGCCGCCGTGCAGGATTTTCGCATAGGTATTCCCGGCATGTTGTTTCAGGTGGTAGGCGGGTATGTGGCTATCAATTATTTAATCCGCAAATAAATAG
>CAZAUU010000108.1:0-3038 GCA_964488405.1 uncultured Phocaeicola sp. | reverse complement strand
ATGTCTGTCAGACCATATCTTGCAATGAAGTCCGTGAAGTTGTCCGTGAAACGCTTTCCGCTGTATGCGATACCTGCCGCATCCGAAAGTCCGGCTCCTGCACCAATGACCACATAATCTGAATGATCAAGGAGATTACGCAGTTTTTGCAATCTGCTTTCATAATTGTCTTCGACAATTGCCTTATGGCAAAAGTCCTCTATAAATGGATAAATCCTCATCTTTGAATACATTGAAAACAACCGTTTGAATATGTGATGTCGTTTTAAGACAGTTTATCACTGTTTCTACCGCAATTTGCGCCGCCTGCTCTTGTGGAAATCCAAATTCTCCAGTGGATATGCAACAAAAAGCAACACTTGACAATCCATGTGCGCTTGCCAATGAGAGACAGGAACGGTAACAGTCTGCCAATTCCTGTTCCTGTTTTAATGTAGGTTGAGCATTACCAACTATCGGACCTACCGTATGCAGCACGTACCGTGCAGGCAGGTTATAGCCTTTGGTTATTTTGGCGCAACCCGTAGGCTCCGGATGCCCCTGTACCCGCATCAGTCTGTCGCACTCCAGGCGTAACTGTACACCTGCGGCCGAATGGATGGCATTGTCGATACAACGGTGTAGAGGGACGAAGCAACCCAATAGGTTGTTGGCCGCATTGACGATTGCATCCATGTTCAGTCTCGTAATATCGCCCTGCCATATCCGAAGTCTGCTGTCTGAATGACACGTCGGTATGTCAGACAAGACTACAATACCCTTGTCCGCAAGTTGCAGCCTTAGTTCGGTGTCTTGGGCTTGCAGGAACTCCGGGTTTATCGGCTGCGGAGAACGCACGTTAAGCAAAGCCCGCATCATGGACTGTTGCTTTTCCAGTGTATCGGGTATCTGCCATCCGACATATTCTTTCCGCTCAGCGAGTAACGTGCGAAGTAAGAACCGTAGATTATCAATCCTCGCTTTCGTATTCATAATGCTCAAAAGTGGGAGGTGTTGGGGTCAGATCATAATAGTCCAATCTGGTGACAGGCAAACGAAAATAAACTAAATCCGTATATCGCTTGTACAGACGGGGCAAAACTGGATTGTCCGCATAAATTTCACGGGCCAATCCATCAGGAACATCAAACATGGCACGCCCGGTCACCCGTACAGATATGTTCCCATCCATGGCAAGCAACTCTATATTGGGGTTTTCTTGCAGTTGCCGATACACTTCTTTGTGCGGAGAAGTAGCAAAATACAGGGTATGCCCTTCCTGCTTCATGATTTGGAATACCCGGATTTTGGGTTTGTTCTGTTCTACGGTAGCAAATGCCACATCTTTATGCTTGCTTAAAAAATCAAATACTTTTTCCATAATTGAATCTCGTTTATTCCTTGCTTGAAAAAGGCTTCGGATGGTACCTGAATGTCATACCATCCGAAGCATCATGCACAATATGTCTTATTCTTATTTGTAGAGGGCTTTGCCCAAATCTTCCAATCCGGCTTCTCCTGGCAGACCGGGATAAGCTTTTTTCATTGCATCCACAAAATCCTGAGAAGATTTGTTTGCAGCCAACATTTCTTTCATTTTCTTCAGATAAGCGATTTTGAACTCAACTGCATCGCGTTTTGCCGCACCTCCGTGTCCGCCGATGAACAGTTCTGCACCTGAAGCAAGAGACTTTTCCGCTTCAGCAATTTCAGCATCGACAGCTGCCGGAGAAGAAATCTGTAAATGGCTGACATGTGCCTTTGCAGGAGTCCAGTGTGTATAATAAGCTTTGCCTCCAATCAGGATACTTGCGCCCGGGAAGTCCGATGTCGCCCCATGGCGGAACTCAAAAGAAACCCCTGCCCATGTCTGTGTTGTACCGAAAGCGACTTCCGTAGCATTGCCTGTTGGCATGTCTGTCATTGCATCGCCGAAGGCCTGTGCAAAGCCTTTCATCATGCCGCCATAGATTTCGCCTTTGGTAAATTCGGGCATACCTTGAGCCATTACCACGTCATGTTTCCCTGTTCCTCCCACATGATAATCCGTGATGCGTTTTTCCACAGGTTTATCCAACTTGGAAAGATAGGTGTCAAATTCAGCCACATTATCCTTGAACAGCGGCTGCTCCATGGTTACAAGAGCATCTTTGCCCTCGATGATGTAACTTGCATCGCCCAACGCATCGTTGGTGTAATAGACGTGCAGTTTGTAATTGCCGAGGTCATGCACCTCGAAGCGTCCCTTAGTCTGTGCCATAACTGTAATCGTTAAGAGATTGAACAAAATAAATAATACCTTTTTCATTGTTTATGCCTTTAATTTGAGTTATACAATAGTTTGCTTAATATCCGATGGTGAAACGCTCATAATGGTGTTTCGGGTTTTCCAGTTCATCAACCATTGCAACAGCGTAATCCTCCACTGAAATATGGCTGTTCCCGTTCTCGTCTACGATAAGATCATCTTTGCCCAGACGGAATTTTCCGGTACGCTTGCCGGGCTCCAGTGTTCCGGCGGGTGAGAAGAAAATCCAATCAATGTCCTTTTCATTCATCAATGTGTTCAAATAGAATTCGCCGAGAGACTTGACACCGCCCATGATGGCATCCGGAATAGCACCGGAATCTACCACACGAAGTCCCGGGGCACAGAACAAAGTGCCTGCTCCACCTACACACAACAGCCTTTTCGCACCCGACCGTTTGGCTGCTTCCAATATCAACGGATAATTACGCAAAGTTTCCTCGTAGATATCAGGATTTGCCCAGCCCGGATTGTATGCGCTGATAATCGCATCCTTGTCTTTGCAGGCTTCAGTCATTGCATCCGTATCAGATACGTCTGCCTTTACAATTCTCAAATTGGAATTTGATACGTTAATCTTCTCGGGATTACGTACGACGGCTGTTACTTTGTGACCTCTTGACAGCAATTCGTTCAGGATGGCGGTTCCAACAAATCCGCTCGCTCCAATCAATGTTACATTTTTCATGACCTGATGTATTAAAAAGTTTATTACTTACTAAAAGTATCTTTGTTTCTTTTACACTGCAAA
>CAZAUU010000107.1:0-3187 GCA_964488405.1 uncultured Phocaeicola sp. | reverse complement strand
TATCTCTGTTGTTTATATAAGTTAAAAATGCGGGCGCAAAGATACGGACTTCGTGCGTATCCGGCAAGAAAGGTTTTCCACTATCCCCTGAAATGGGGATTTGGCTGACTGTAGGATGCGACATAATGCGGTTGTTCTACGGAAACAAACCTTAAAAAGCCAACTAATTCATACTCAAATCATTGCGAATTAGTTGGCTAATCTTATTACCTGAATATTCCTACACCTCCGTAAGCACACGATGCGTGCCTGTGAGTCATTCTTCGGGAACGTAGATTATCTCCCCGTTTTCCAACTCGTAGGCGATACCCACCTTCCGTCCTTTCTGACCGGACGTACCTTCCTGCTCTTTCGACGGTGTATAGCGGTTGATCTGCCGGCCTTCTTTGGTAATGATTTCCATGTTTTCCTTGCCGGGATTCTTTACGATGGTAAAGTCTTTGTCGGTAAAGATTTCCGTCATGTTCATGTTCATCACCATGGCTACCATAAGTGCAACGGCAAATACCATAGCCACGTCAAACAGGTTGACCACTACGCTCAACGGGTCGGTGTCTTCTTCTTTATACTGTCTGCCTGTACGGCGGCTACGCTTTCTCATGGGCGGCCTCCTTTTCCATCATTACACGCGATACGTAATCCAGGTTATTGACTTCTTTTGCATACCAGCGTTGTTTGAACTGCATGGATACCAATCCTACGGCACTGACCACAAGGCCGACAACTGTGGTGGCAAACACCACCTGCATGTTGTAGGCCATGCCCGATATGTCGCCGGTAGAAAGCCCCACCAATGCCGGACTCATGGAAATCAACGTGCCTATCAGTCCCAATACCGGGCCTATCTTGGCCAACATTTTCGAAGTGGCAACGTCTTTTTCGGCCTCGTTTTCAAATGCAGCCAGCAGGTATTCGGCATAATCGTCCGAAGGCTTGTGCGCCAGCAGGTCGCGCAGGTAACGCATATAGAGCGAGTTGTCCTTCGCCGGGAGCGACTGCCGCAGTTCGTCGATATGCCCTTCTTTCACCAGAGCATCAAACGCGCGGTCGTTCTTCCGCTTGGCTATGTACATGTTGTAAGTGCCCCCGATAAGTATAAGTGCGCGTGCAAAAAGCAGCAGCAGGATAATGATATCGGGGATGAGGAGGCTATTTGCCACCCAGAATAACATTTTTGAGATAATTTCCATTGTTTCTTATTTTTTGTTTATACTGTTTTTTACGTTTGCCATGCCTTCACATGACGGCAGTGGTTTCCTGCCAGTCTCCGATAGGGGCATATTCATCTTATTATTTATTTTGTTTTTTCTTCAGCCGCTGGACCAGCGGAAATTTTATCCTGTTCCAAACAAACCCGAAAACAAAGAACACGGCGAAGAGCACGAGCGAGAGCAATACCGCATTCCAGTTTATCGGTTCGTCTTGGGGTGCATAGACCGTCTGCCCGTTCACTGTGCTGAGCAATCCCAATATGCAGATGAAGAGGCTGACCAAGAAATGCAGCTCGATACGCAAATCACTTTCAGGAACGAGCCATGCCATAACTCGGGTGAGCAGCGGAAGCAGCACCAATACGGCGGCGGCAATCACGTAGGTGGTTGTCGTGAACGACACACCCGTCATCAGGAAAATAAATTCCGTCAGCACATAAAACAATACCGGAAACAGCAATAGTCCCGGATACCACCACAGTAGCTGCCTCCACCAGGGATTCTTCTTACCATAGACCCCGCGTAGGTATGCCACACAGAAACCGAAACAGATGCCCGACTCGGCAGTGACAAGGATGGCCATGTTCTGCAAGGCTTCGGTGTTTTGAAGGTAGTCGGCAATCTGTGTTTTCGACTGCAATATGGCGTAAGGATACATCACCACGACAAAAGCCGCGGCAATGAGGCTGAACAGCCCCACTTGCCACCACTTCCAAAAGCTGAGCTTAACGGTGTTGTTTATCACGATAAACAACATCAGTACGAGTAAGACCTGCTCCATACTGCCGGTTATTTATCTTGTTTCTTACGTTTCTTTTTCAATATCAGCAGCAGTGCGACGAATACTACCAGCACACCCGCTACCACTATCGTGCCACTCAGCTTGTTGGTTTCCATCTCGGCATTGTTGGTCGCCGTGGTGTTTTTCTTCAGCCTCATACCCTTACCATTGACGGTTTCGCTCATGACGGCTTCTTTCATCTCCGTGATTTTCTGCCGGTATTCAGTTGCCTGTTGCGTACTGACCTTAGAGGCGATGAAGTCTTGCAACTTGGCATTGTTGCCGGAGAAATTGCTTTGCTGGCCGAAACGGCGCACCAGGTCGGTATGCAAACCGGCAATGTCGGCCAGTTGCTCCTCGGTAGCTTTCCAGTATCCCTTTCGCGCGGTTTCCATCATCACGGCGGTCATCTCCTCCAAGGCACCCGGATTTTTCGTCTCAAAGAACGTTTGCACGCCAAGGTCGAATTTGTCTTTCACGTAGACCTCGTAGATTTCGTCCCACATCTCGTTGTCGATGGCATTGGGCTTCATCACATTCCACCCGTAGGTGTTTTGTATCAGTTCGGTGAAAGAGCCTGCCGAGCTGGCATCGCCTTTCATCTTTTCCTTGATGTAGGTGGGGTTGAACAAGGTGGTGCGGCTTTCCACGCCTATGGCCTCTTTCACCTCTTGCATCCTGACGTTGTTGCGGTTGCGGTAATCGCTGAGGTAGGCATCAGGATCTTTCCCGGTCACATTGCGCACGGCCAGGTTCAGTCCTCCCATGAATTCGTACACATGATCAAGGCTTAACGCCCCCCAGGTATTGCTTTGCCGGGGTTGGATGACGGCATCGGTGCGTGTCAGCGCAGCCTCGAAAGCAAACTGCCTGAAAGCTTCCCAGTTCTTTTCACTGCCGTAGTAAGCCCCCATGTTGTTCAGGTAAGTCTCGGCTATTTCCGATTCGTTCTCCCAACGATCGCCACTCATCACCATGCCCTGTATGCCGGTGCCGTAACTGCCGTTCATCCCGCCAAACACGCGGAAGGTGGAAATCTCGCGTGCATCTTTCGGCGTCAGTCCTTTTTCTACCAAGGTGCGTTCCGATTCGCGCACACCGTCCGCCACCTGGTTCTCGTAGACATCATCAGTGGCGGCAGCAGCCATTTCCACCGCGCGGTTAATCAGGAACAGGCGCGATGCGGCAATGTCCC
>CAZAUU010000106.1:0-3192 GCA_964488405.1 uncultured Phocaeicola sp. | reverse complement strand
CGAACCGTGACTGCCAACCTATGCTTTCAGGGCTTCACTTCCATGCGGGAATATACGAAAAAAACACCGTAATCAACTGATATACGGTGCTTTGACTTCTTGACTGAAGACCAATTTGAATGCCTTCTTTTTTAATCCAGCGGAGAGACAGGGATTCGAACCCCGGGTACCTTACGGTACAACGGTTTTCAAGACCGCCGCAATCGACCACTCTGCCATCTCTCCTTAAATTCCTTATTCAGAAATCCGAGTGCAAATGTACGCATTATTTTTAAGAGTGCAAATATTTTACGACTTTTTTTGATTGTTTTTCTCCATTGTCGTAACTTTGTCAACGGAAACAAGATGGAAGGAACAGCATGATTTATCCGCAAAATTTTGAGCAAAAGATAGGGTTCGACCAAATCCGGGAACTGGTGAAGTCCAAATGCCTCGGCACGTTGGGGAAAGGGGAAGTGGATGGCATGGCCTTTTCGACAGACTACGGTTATATCCGTGGCAGGCTGGACGAGGTGGCGGAGTTCATCCGGCTCTTGCAGGAGGAGGACGGTTTCCCGGACCAGTATTTCTTCGATGTGCGGGCATCGCTGAAGCGAATCCGTGTGGAAGGGTTGTATATGGATGGGCAGGAGCTTTTCGATCTAAGCCGTTCGTTGGAAACCATAGGGGGTATCGTACGTTTTTTGTGCCGGGAAGATGGAGACGACGAAGAGGCCTCAGTGCCTTACCCTGCTTTGCACGCACTTACTGCCGGCATACAGGTGTTCCCGCAACTTGTCGCACGCATCAACGGCATTCTCGACAAGTTTGGCAAGGTGAAGGACAATGCATCCGCTGAATTGCAACGTATCCGGCATGAACTGGCGGCTACCGCCGGAAGTGTTTCGCGCCGTTTGGACAGTATTCTCCGTTCGGCGCAGGCGGATGGGTATGTAGACAAGGAAGTTACGCCCACTGTACGCGACGGGAGATTGGTGATTCCCGTGGCACCGGGCATGAAGCGGAAAGTACGCGGTATCGTGCACGATGAGTCTGCTACCGGTAAGACGGTTTTTATCGAACCGGCCGAAGTGGTGGAAGCCAACAACCGCATCCGTGAACTGGAAGGCGAGGAACGGCGGGAGATTATCCGTATCCTGACCGAGGTTTCCGCCACGATACGTCCTCAGGTTCCGGCCATTCTCCAGTCGTATGAGTTTCTGGCGTTGATTGACTTTATCCGGGCCAAAGCCTTGCTGGCGGTCGAAATGAAAGCCGTGCTTCCCGTCTTCGAGGATTGCCAGGTGGCAGACTGGATAGGGGCGGTGCATCCCTTGTTGCAGATGTCGCTTGCCAAGCATGATAAAAAGGTGGTTCCGTTGGATGTCAGGCTGGACCGGGAACGGCGCATCCTGCTGATTTCCGGTCCGAATGCCGGAGGCAAGTCGGTATGTCTCAAGACTGTAGGACTTTTGCAATATATGCTTCAGTGCGGCATGCTGATCCCGATGAATGAACGGAGTCATGCCGGGTTGTTCGACAACATCTTTATCGATATCGGCGATGAGCAGAGCATCGAGGACGACCTGAGCACCTATTCTTCGCATCTCACCAACATGAAGAACACGATGAAGCACTGCAATGCACGGAGCCTCATCCTGATAGACGAGTTTGGGGGAGGGACGGAACCCCAGATTGGCGGAGCCATTGCCGAAGCCGTTCTGAAGCGTTTCAATCGGAAAGGTGCGTATGGTGTCATTACTACCCATTACCAAAACCTGAAGCATTTTGCCGAAGAGCATGAAGGGGTGGTGAACGGTGCAATGCTGTACGACCGCCATGAGATGCGCCCCTTGTTCCAGTTGCAAATCGGCAACCCGGGTAGCTCGTTCGCCGTGGAGATAGCCCGTAAGATAGGTCTGCCCGAAGACGTGATAGCCGATGCATCGGAAATCGTGGGGAGCGAATACATCCAGAGTGACAAATACTTGCAGGACATTGTGCGCGACAAACGTTACTGGGAAACCAAACGCCAGGACATCCGCAAGCGCGAGAAGCAAATGGAAGACACCATAGCTCGTTATGAACACGGCATAGAAGACTTGGAAAGCAAGCGGAAGGAAATCCTGCAAAAGGCAAAGGAAGATGCTGAGCGTTTGCTCCAGGAGTCGAATGCAAAAATCGAGAACACCATACGCACCATCAAGGAGGCGCAGGCAGAGAAAGAGCGCACACGCGAAGCAAGGCGGGAATTGTCCGGTTTCAGACAGGAGGTGGAGGCCATCGACACCGGAGCCATCGAAGAGCAGGTTGCTCGGCAGATGGAACGTCTGCGCGAAAGGCAGAAGCGCAGAAAGGAACGGAAGGATAAAAAAGCCAAAGCTTCCGCGCCCGTACAGCCTGAAGCGGCACCCATCTGCCAAGGTGATTATGTGCGGATTAAGGGACAGACCAGTGTAGGGCAGGTGATGGAACTGGACGGGGAAGATACTGTGGTGATGTTCGGACTGATGAAGACCAGTGTCAAGGCCGGCCGGCTGGAGCATGCCAGCCCCCCCAGGCAGTCCGCCGTGTCTTCCAAATCCAATTTCATCGGCAGCGACACGCAAGACCATATGCATGAAAGGAGGCTGAACTTCAGGCAAGACATCGATGTGCGGGGCATGCGGGGCGATGAAGCGATACAGACGGTGACGTATTTCATTGATGATGCCATACTGCTTGGCATCAGCCGCGTGCGCATCCTGCACGGGACGGGTTCGGGTATTTTGCGCACACTTGTCCGCCAATACCTTGCCACTGTGCCGGGGGTATCGGATTTCCGCGATGAACACGTGCAGTTCGGTGGGGCAGGTATTACTGTGGTCGACCTGAAATAGCCGATTGCGCAGCGGTCCATGTCATGACAGGACTGTGTGGAAAGTGCGACAGCCCGTATCGGTTTGCACGGACGTTCGTGTAGGCCTGCGCAAGCTGTCGTGTGCGCCCATGCCGTTAGAAGTTTTTGCAGGGGCAGGTAAATAGGCAATTATATACAACCTTACACGATGTACATATCTAAGTTCTTAGCGTGACTTCTAACCCTCTTATATTCAGCGTATATCACAACATGGTAAACATAAGTAGGCATGAGTTGTGTAGAATGATATATAAATACCAAAACTAATAGCATCCGATGAGTCGCGGACTCTGGAACTAAAGAAAACTACCGGT
>CAZAUU010000105.1:0-3203 GCA_964488405.1 uncultured Phocaeicola sp. | reverse complement strand
CGCGAATTTCAAAAGCACCGGAAAAGGCCGTACCGACTTCACGATAGGTAATTCTGCAATTGTCATACAGCTTTGGCAGACGGTCAAGCATCTCGCAATCCTGCTCTGTGAGTGCCGAATGCAAGATAAAGATGTCATAAAAGGTATCTTCGTGCGCATTCATCAACAAAGACGACAATGACACGCAGGCCGGCAGCACCAGATTCCTGTCAAAAGCAAATGCAATGGGTACTGTATTCATAGTCAAAGGTATTTTGTTATATGAGGCTTTCATCAAGAGTTTCTGAAGGATGAATAAATCTTTCGCAGCACCTTGTTCTTCAAGCGCAGCAGCCACACCCCGCCCACAGGAGGCAACAATACAAACGGGAATGACTTGTCAAACAGCTTATGCCTTAACATATTGCGTCGCACTTCACTATGCAGGCCCGCCAGACCGAGTGCCTCGATTATATTTTTCCGATCAGGGTAACAGGCATCGCCGGAAAGAGTCCCAAGTGTCCTGTAATAAAGCATCACGCTACTCTTCTGAAAATATCGTTTTAAACAAATATCGCTTGCACACAAGGCATAATCTGCAAAACGTCTGCACATTCCGAACGAATCCCGCAACCTGTTGAGCGAAATTGTTGATGACACACTTGTTCCGGTCTTGCGATAGGCATAAAAGCGGAATGGTATATATGTGGCAACTACAGGCTTGAGCATCAGTCTGGAATAAAAGTCCATGTCTTCAAGAAACACCTGCCCCTCGTTAAACCTCTCCGCCTCGATTACACTATGTTTGAACAACAACAGCCACAAGAAAAATTCCCACTGCACCACCTGCGTGACAAATTCGGCAGGGGATAATTTCTTTCCGATACAGACTTGTTTTTTGTCATTGACCGGCCTCTCAAACAAGGTTTCACCCCGTTCATCCACAGCTCTGTAATCTCCACGTACAATGTCTGCACCTGTTTCTTCAGCCTTTGCAAGCATGTATTCCAAGGTTCTGTTGTCGAGCCAGTAATCATCGGGGTCAAGAAACATCACATATTCGGATTTTACACGATCCAATGCCGTATTACGGGCAGCCGCCACACCTGCATTCTTCTTGTGGATAACATTAATGCGTTCATCATCTGCGGCATATCGGTCACATATCTTCCCCGAGTCATCTGTGCTGCCGTCATCCACCAATAACAGTTCCCAATCATTATATGTCTGCGCCAGTACACTGTCAATGCACTCGCCCAGATATTTTTCCACATTATACACCGGAACTATTACGGAAACTTTAGCCATTGGCTTTAACTTAAAATGTTTAACAATCGCGACATTCCTCTGTCGATGTTTCCTGCAGCAGTGAAAGTGGCCGACTCAGAACAATGTGTCGAAATCCACGCGTTCAAAGGCTTCAAGATGGCCTCCGCGTGTGGCATTCATAATCTTTATGCCGTGTGCATCAGCGTATTTACGTGCATATTCATACGCGACATTCATTTCCCACGTGGCACCTGCAATCTTGTCGGACTTTTCGTCACTGCCGGCGAAATATGATGCCGTGCCGTGTTTTACGATAGTACCGTCTTTGCGTTTCTCTATACCGTAAGAATTGTCACAGCCAATAATGTAAAGTTCGCGGAAGCCCATGTGTACAGCCAGTTCAAACATGGTATAGGTCACGGTGGCTATGGTATAAACAACGTCTGTACAGTCTTCGGCAAACTTCGGGTTTTCGAGCAAGGCCCTGTCGCCGTCGGCATTCAGCCATACACAATTGCCGCCTGCCTTACGGGTGACACTGTAGCTGTTCCGGCGGAAGAATTTTATATCGGCCGGCACTTTTTTCATCGTTTCCAACATGGTATATTGGTAAGTCTCGTCCATTATCGTATAGAATGACGGACGCCAGGCCGTTTGCGGAAAAATCTTGTCTATTTTGTTTGAGGCGAACGAGAAATCTCCGTTCTCGTGTATCCGTTCAAGGTCTTCGACCTTCAGGCTCGGCCCGTTGCATACTATAAAACACCTGCTACCTTGATAACGGTTGCTAAGGCCTTTCAGACGTTCGGCATTGTCGCGCCTGCGCCCCGAAAAGCAGAAGCACAACGAGCCCCAGCTCTGGCGCAACTGTCTTTTTATAAAACCAATTATGCGGTTTATAAAACCAAGCATGCTGTCTTTAATATTTAATTCCTTCACGTATAAGCCATTTCTCTGTTCTGGCGATATCATCCTCGTCATGGACATCAAAACTTTCCTCTACCATTATCGGCTTTACATGATTTCCCATAAATGTCCAAGGCTGCTGCCCTTCTTCTTCGGAATAAAGAGAATTTTTCAGATTAAGCGTCCAGAAGTTATGGCACAGCACAAAGTTCTGTGGCAAATCTTGTCTATTAGTGGAAATCTCACGTCCTCTGAAATCGAACCATGTCCCAAGACAGCCGTCTTCTCTTAAACATTTTGAGCGATATGGATGATGATCCATCTCTGACAACACAGGAACCGATGCGGACAATCTGCTGTCGTCCAACAAGTTTTTTATGGATTCTTCAATCCATTCAGTCTTGACGATTCCCGAATTGGCAAGCAGTACCACAAGTATATCCGGATCAACACCGTCTTCATGCATCACGCCTAAAGCATGTTTTATAGCATCAACATGCTGGGCCGTAGGAGAAGCCAGTTCGTCCGGACGCCTTATCTTCTTATATCCACAATCTGCTGCCGCATCAAGAATCTTATCGTCATCAGAACTTACATAAAAGTCTGTAATCAGCTTACAACTGCGAGCCGCCATGGCCGGATAATAAAGCAGGGGCTTGCCCAATACCGGTAATACATTTTTGTCCTTCAAGGTATTGTTCCCGCGTCCGGTCAATAAAGCTGTAATTTTCATAATGTTGTGTTTTATATTGTATTTCTGATTATACTACCGAAACTTAAGCAATAGTTTTAACTTAAACTATTGTATAAGAAATCTTTTGCCCTTATTCGCGCCTTGTCCAGTGTTGAAGTGACATGTTCCCGGTCGATTTCAGCATGTCCCTTGTATTCGGAAACATTCATGATCATCCTGTCCTTTAAATCGAACATATCCAATAACGAATCAAATCGTGACATCCCTCTGTCGATGTTTCCTATAACAGTGAAAGGCCTTTTGAAAAGGATAGAGAACACACAGGCATGGAAAGAGTCAGTAACAACATATTCTG
>CAZAUU010000104.1:0-3381 GCA_964488405.1 uncultured Phocaeicola sp. | reverse complement strand
ACGAAATCCGGACTGCGATAATTGTCTATCAATTTGCGATCTCTCGTGGCATCGAGCTGGCGGGAATAAGGATGACGCTTTGAGGTATCTACAAGCTCTCCGGTAACCAGATCGCGCGTGTTGAATTCATACATGCGGGCTGTCGGTTCGCCGATAGCCGACCATCCTTCGGGGATAATGTTACTCACACGACAATCGATGAAAACAAGTTCGGCATCGGGATAGGTGATGCCATGATTGGAGTTGGTGCGTCCGTAGTCGGCCGTCTTTCCGTTGTTGGTCGAGAACGTACACTCAACGAAAATGTCGCCATGATGTCCTTTCGTGTTACGCACCCAAGTAAACGGTCCGCCATTGTTGCGGAAATTACTCCGGAAAGCAAACAGACTGCCACGTCCCAAAATGGTGTCACCCCCGCCATCCAGTTCGCAAGCTTCCATATAGATGGTTCCGTTAGCCTGTAGCGCATCGCCCGAACCGATGATGTGTACCTTGTAGAGGGCAATGCGTTCACCATTGAGCAAGAGTCCTTCGGCCTGTCCCACCAAATCGGTAGCAATGGTGATATCCTCAATCACGATGTCGTGGCAGTTGTCGAGAGCAAAAGCAGCCCGGCGTGAAGGAAAAGTTCCCGGCCATTCGTTGGTCTTCACTGTGAGCGGATGAGGATTAAACACTTCGTTGTTGGCATAGTGCACTTTTGTGAGATCCATGCCAGCGCCTTTAATGGTGACATGTGTCTTGTTACGTGCATAGACCAATTCTTCGTAATCACCTGCACGAACAAGAATTACGGTCGGTTGGTCGGAAAAATCCGGAATGAAGTCCAGCGCACCTTGCACGGTATTGAAATCACCATTCCCCGAAGTATCCACCACCAGCGTATCAGCATGAACCGGCGCGGATTCCTTTGTTGTGAATGTCCAGTTGTCGGCTTTGGCTATTCCGCCGAAGCTACCATCAGGTAGAGAAAGCACACCCGGGTCGATGGTCACACTATATGTATGTCCGTACTCAAGCATGTTGTTGTGCAGGTAGATGGTTGCCACAGAATCGTGCACGATAACCGGATAGAAATGAAACGCGTCCGTGAATCCGCCGATAATCGTCAGCTGATAGTCGGGTGGCGTAGGTTCGGCCGTTCCCGATGGCGTACCCGGTTGCGTATCGCGATTTGTAGGCATCGAACTGCGTGCATAATCGTAAGGTACCTTGGTGTAATCGCATTCCGAACCGTAGGTGCGCGGTTCCGTCGGACCGGCAGGAATACTCAAGTCTAAACTGTCGACAAGTTCACCCGTAAGATTGTCATACACACGTATCATTCCCGAATTACCCACAATGGGTGTGTCTGAAAATGTTAGTACCAGATGCGTGTCGGGATTAACTCCAGTTGCTCCCTTAGCGGGAAAAAAGTCAGTAGGTTCTCCACCTTGCTGGCATGCCGTCAAGACGGCGACAATCACAAGTGTTGCAAAGTTTTTCATCGTATTCATAATCGCTATTCGTTTGGTTATTCAATAAAAGTGCAGTCATAAAACAAGCCATTCGCTCAGCAACTTATCTGCTGCATATAGCTATTACAAATATACGGATAAAGATACATTTTCCCTGTCTTTTTTTACCTAATAAATTCAGATCATCAGTCCTACCGAAAGACTTTTTCTTTTCATCTCGCTGTTTTCTATTCTTTTTTACGATTATTTGCACTTTACTGTGCAACTTTTCTTGTAAACCGTTTATATTTGCATAGATAACCAAATAAAACGTCATGAAAAGACAGATCATTGGCCTGATGATATTGTGTGTCGGCATTCTTTTCAGTTCATGCGAAGAAAAAAGCCGCATCGATAAGTTGAAAGACTTTATCGAGCAAGTCAAAGACGAAGGCAGCCAGTACACCACCCAACAGTGGGAAGAAATCTATGAGAAATTCAGCAACTTGCTGGAAGAAGTCGAGAACTACGACAACCTGACATCTGAAGAGCTGGAAGAAATCGCACGACTGCAAGGAGAATATGCGGCCACAGCCTTTAAATATCATGCCGGAGAGGCCATAAAAAGAACAGGTGCCTTTATCAACGGATTTATAGACGGACTTTCGGACAACGACGAAAACAGCCAAGAAGCAGACTAACCAAAAGAATAATTACGCTTATGAAAACACTCAAAGGAATCATTGGAGGCCTATGCCTCTGTGCTGCTTTCGGTAGTTGCACATCTGCTGCACAAAACGAAACTGGAACAGCAAATGAAACTAACACTATGAACAAGACAGACATTATCGTAGAAAACATCATGACGCGCCGTAGCATTCGCAACTACGAACCTCAACCTGTCAATCGTGACACCATGCAGATCATTCTGGAATGTGGTATCAACGCTCCAAACGGACAAAACAAGCAGTCGTGGGAAGTCCGTGTGGTAGACAATCCAGAGTTTATCAACGGCATCACAGAAGTATATAAAAAGCAGAACCCGAGAGTAGCCGAAGACCCTTCGTTTCAAAACATGTTCCGAAACGCACCAACCGTAGCCTTCATAGCATACGACACAGAGTATGCTTTTGCCCAAATCGACTGCGGTCTGCTGGGTGAAAACATGATGCTTTCGGCATGGGCAATGGGCATTGGCTCGTGCTGTCTGGGTGGTCCCGCAAATTTCATGCAGACCAACAAAGAAGCAGCTCCCTATCTGGAGAAACTGGGCTTCAGCGAGGGCTATAAACTGCTCTACTGCATTGCTTTCGGATATCCTAAGGAAACGCCCGATGCTAAACCGCGCGACATAAGCAAAGTTCAGTTCGTTGACTAAATCAGGCAACCAGTCAATTCATTACCTTTAACACGATTTCTCTATGGAAAAAGTATTGGCAACACTGGCTATTCTGTTATGCACAATCACTGTTGCAGCACAAGAAAGCAACAATGGCAAAAAGTTGTGGGCAAAATCGTTTCTAAATGAAAAAGCACCTGAACTGACCGTAGAAACCTGGCTATCGGAAGAACCTGACACGCAAGGCAAGTTTGTCCTGATTGACTTCTGGGCAACTTGGTGCGGACCCTGCCGCAAAGCCATCCCCGAGCTAAACGAATTTCAGAAAGAATTTAAAGACAATCTGGTCGTTATCGGCTTATCGGAAGAAAATGCAGAAAAGGTCAAGGCGATGGAAACACCGGTCATCGAATATAGCAGCGCCATCGATACCAAGGGAACGATGAAGAACACGCTTGAAGTCAAGGGCATTCCCCATGTCATCTTAATCGATCCGCACGGCATCGTCCGATGGGAAGGATTCCCCTTGCTCGAAGGACATGAACTGACAGCAGATGTCATCAAACGGCTGATAGAACAATATCAATAAATCAACCTCACTTCAAA
>CAZAUU010000103.1:0-3597 GCA_964488405.1 uncultured Phocaeicola sp. | reverse complement strand
CTATGTACTCCCAGGCCTGCTCCCTGCTCTGTTTGTAATGCTCCGTTTCCGAAACGAACAGCGGAACCCGTTCAGGCATGGGTGCAAAGGCCGTGTAGAAACTTCCTCCACCGCAGAGTACGTTGTCAGCCGAAAGAGTCAATGCTTCCCCGTCGCAGACCTTGCGTATCGCACCTATCATGCAGCGGGGTATTTTCCTCACTTCTGTTATCGGCCCGTTGCTGTACCCGAAAGCAACGGGCAAGGGTACACTTTCACCAAAAGCCTCCCTGTATAGCGTTATAAATTCCCGTATGGTCATATCGCCGGGTTTTATAGTTCTTCCTGAATATCATTTCCCGTTTTTTCAGCAGTCCTGTCGGCAGCAGGGAATCTTGTTATCTGCGCTCGATACGGGCAGCCCATCCACCGCCGGATGCCATGCTGATGTCTATGCGATCGGATGACGACACGGTACTTGTCTGCTTGTGGTAATCGGTGGCTTCGCGGTCGGCATTTATCCCATCGGCAAAGATTTCGGCCCGGTAGTTGCCTTCACCCAGGAAAGAAAGGTCGATAGCAAGCGTCCGTGGTGTCCAGTTGGTCATGGCTGCAACGTACCAGGTGTCACCTTTGCGGCGTGCCATGGCAATACATTCGCCCACTTCGCCCTCCAACACTACGGTCTCGTCAAAAATCGTAGGCACTTGGGCAATGAAATCGGTGCATTCCTGTTCCTTCAGGTAGCGGCTGGGGCTGTCGGCCAGCATCTGTAGCGGTGCTTCATACACGATGTACATCGCCATTTGGTGCACGCGTGTCCCCATGCTCATGGGCCGGTCGTTACTGGTACGGAATTCGCTGCGGATGGCATTGCGCATGGCTCCCGGCGTATAGTCCAATGGTCCGGCCAACATGCGCAAGTATGGGATGGTGACATCGTAACGCGGGAAGTCATGTACCGGCATCCCGTCTACGATGGGTTCCCATTTGGCGTTCTCCAGACCTTTCACACCCTCGAAGTTCACAATGTTCGGGTATGTGCGTTGTATGCCATAAGGTTTAAGTCCATGCAGGTCTAATAACAGGTGATGGCGTGCGGCATAGTCGGCCATCCGTTCCACCGAAGCGATGACTATCTGGTCGTCCCGGTCGAAGAAATCCACTTTGAAGCCCTTGATGCCCATGCCGGCATAATGGCGGAAAATCTCCTCCGTACCCGTACAGTCCACGGTTCCTTGGGTCAGGTTGCGCCAGCTTGCCCATAAGATGATGCCTACGCCCTTTTGTTGCCCGTATGCCACGAGTTCTTGCAGGTCGATGTCGGGATTCAGGCCTTCGAGCAGTGACTCGGTGCCACTCCATCCATCGTCTATGATGATGTACTCCAACCGATTGGCTGCGGCAAAATCCATGTAAGCCTTGTAGGTCGGCGTGTTCATGCCACTCTTGAAGTCCACACCGGTCAGGGTGCAGGCATTCCACCAGTCCCATGCCACTTTGCCGGGCTTTATCCACGAAGTGTCGTCGATGCGGCAGGCTGGCGAGAGGCGTTGCACCATGTCGTTGTTTGCCAACTGGCCATCTGACGTAGAAACCAGTACGACACGCCAGGGGAAGCTGCGTTGTCCATCGGTACTGCCGTTGGGGCGGTAAATATAATCGGCACGTTGTGTGGGAATCAGGTTCAGCCGGTTATGACCTCCTACCACTTCTTCCAAGGGATAAGGCGGGAATTCGGCTTTCAGTCCGTAGTTTGTATCGTTGTCTTTCAGCAGGAACATACCCGGGTAATTACTCAGTCCGGCTTCCATGATTACAGCCTTCTTGCCCCCGTCCAAGCATACCATGAGGGGAGTAATCGTCAGGGAGTCAGCATAGATTGCCGATAGTTTCACCTCATCATAATACGATTCGAAAGAGTAGCAATAACGCTCGCCGCTACGGTTGTCGTTTACATAGGGTACGAAAGCCGGATAGTCTTTATCGAAACGGAATTCGGCTGTCTCGTCAGTCACGGTAAACGGAGTATCACGCTTACTTACAAAGCGGTAGGTTGCACCGTCGTTGTAGGCACGGATTTCCACGTCGTACCCGTCACGGCAGGCCAATGTAAGCAGGTTGTAGTGGTCTTCTACTTCGGCTTTCTTGTAGAAAGGAGTGGCAAAACGGTCATTCACGGTGTTGCGGGCAGCCCTGGATACTTTTACATTTTGTCCGAAGACGAAAGTGTTCCGGTTGTCGTCGGTGCAATACATGGCCAATGCCGAGGGTTGCAATACAGGGGTACCGTCGTGGACAATGCTCCACGTCAGTTGTTCTCCGGTTTCCACACTGATGGACAGTTTCCCGTCGGGCGATGTCAGATTGTAGCGTTTGGCAGCGGCGGTGCACACTACCAGCAGGAAACACAGTATGGTTAATCCTGCCTTGGATGTAGAATAATGTTTCATACGTTTTTGTTTTAAAGATACCACATAAAATCCATTCTGCAAAATTTAAATGCGTTTATTGGGGGGGGCATTACTTGGTAAAGTAATCACCGCAGTGTCAATTCCCCAATACCTTGCAATGGACAACCGCACTTTGTCCGAATTCAATATCACTCCCTCAATCTCGTTGGAGCGTAGCACATCTTTGGTCATTACATCGAGTGCTGCCACACTCTGTCCGCCCATCATGCCCTATATCTTTCCTTCGTGGTTGCGTACCTCGGAGAGCAGGGAAATGAGCTTGTGGAATCATTCCATGTAAAGAAAGGCCATTCAGGATATAGCCATGTCATCCGGTACTTCGCCCATCGGTGGTGTTGTGCCTGCGAGCGCTGCATCGTACACTTCCTTCAGAATCCATTCGTTGTTTTTGCAACGGAAATCCTGAATAACCCGTGCCCTACTTGCCAACGTGTCCGTGTCAAGCGCAGGCACTTCGGTGCCGTCAGGCTGTGGCCGCATGAAGGTTGTTATGTTCACAGACGTATACAGATGTGGCACCGCACCATCCATGACCAGTTTCCCCTTGTTTTCACCAGAGGAATGAAACCTGTAGTGCGGTGCAACAGGGACGGCTACGCAGTCAACGTAGTACACCTCATCTTCTATCTCCTTTGAGTTGAAGAGTTCTTCGAGCGCTTTTGCCTGATTCGGCTTGATGTTACCTTGTTCATCTCTGCCTGGATAGATGTTCATTCGGTACTGTGCTGCAACACCAAACCCGCGGGAAACCAAAAATGCTTGGTCTTCCTCAACAAACGTTGCGCGAAGGTACTTGAAACCTTTGTCCTTTTCGCTGGTGAACTCGCGCAGTTCGCTCAAGGATCGTTGAAACTTCACTTTCATAATTATATTGGTCTCATGTCCATTCGGTTTATTTGCAAAAGTAAAATTAATGCAACGAATACACAAATTATTCCCGTCACATTTTGATTGGAATAGTCATGGCATTCCAATCATCCAACCTTTGGCTTTGGAAGACATTGCCGAACTTTGCTACCGGAAAGATTATATGGTTGAAAAAGAAATGATATAGGCTTATCGAGAAATCAGATGCGTCTACCTTGGAATATAATACGTGAGTTCGGGATAAACAAATAACAGAAAAGAATAGGTAATCACAGAA
>CAZAUU010000102.1:0-3648 GCA_964488405.1 uncultured Phocaeicola sp. | reverse complement strand
ATCGAAAACAATTCGCTTTCGATGGATGTCACTCCCCAGACTGACTACTGGCGCATATCACATTATGGATTTACCGTGGATGATGCCCCATTCCTATATACCTTACGTGGTGGAGAGTTTGAAGTCAAGGTAAAGATATCCGGTGATTACAAGACACGCTTCGACCAGTCGGGATTAATGCTGCGTATCGACCACGAGAACTACATCAAAACCGGAATTGAGTTTGTGGATGGGAAGTATAACAACTCATCATACGAGTGACTGGAGTATCATACCATTAGACAAACCCGTACCATTCGTATGGATAAAGGCAGTACGCCGACTGGACGCTGTGGAAATATTCTATTCGTTTGATGATAAAGAGTATACGATGATGCGCAACGCTTGGTTGCAAGATAATCATCCTGTCATGGTTGGAGTGATGGGTGCCTGCCCTGACGGTAACGGTTTCAAGGCTAAATTTGAAAATTTCTCTATCAAGCATTTGCCCGATTTGCGTAGGGTACAATGGCTGGAGAAAAACAAGTCTGAAAACTGATTTTTTCATGACAGACGAAAAGGATTTTCAATCTAATTACGTTTGACCAACGGGAGGACAGCAACGCACGACATTGGCTTTCTTGCGGTAGGTGCGTCTGCCCTCCATTTGTTTCCGCTTGGCTTTCCTGCGCGCGCCCATCACTATCTGCACGACCGTTGCGTGAATGTGCGGCGTATGTTCGTCCATGTGCAGCACTGCCGACACGGTGTTCTCCCTGCCGAATGTACGGTGCAACCATTGCAGGTTGTCATCGCACCATTCGTTCAACTTGCCCTCGTGCGTGCCCGAAAGCACGATGCGGATTGCCCTCACTTGGTCGGTCGGCAGACCGGAAGTCCGTCCGAGCAGTCTGCGGATGGTGATACTCATCTCTTCCCCGGCGGACTTGATGAGGGGTGAAAATCCGATGAATTGATATTGGAAACTGACGGATAAGAAAATGCAGCCGGGCTATACAACAATCAAAAGACGAAAAGAAAAAGCCCGAAGAAGCAAAACGCACTTCTTCGGACTGACGGGATTGTGTGACCGCACGGACGTATTGCCGCATGATGAACTCCGCCACGTATTTGCAGACGGTAAGGTACTCCTGGTACGTGCGCTTGGAGCGGTCTTTTCCCACCCGTTTGGCAAACGCCTCGTTCTCCTTGTCAAAGGCTCGGAGCAGTGTTTCATACTCCGGTGCCGAAGCCTTGGTAGGCATTGCGCACCATTTCAGCGGTGACAAACGCCTCGCGGTCGGAAAGCCGCCGGTAATGCTTCGTTATCTGAGCCTTGATGTTGTCAAGGGCATAGTTCACCGCCACCGCCTCGCGGCTCTTGCCTTTCGCACGGTTGCCCTTGGCATCCCAAAGTTCCTTTGAGATGCGCTGTTTGCAACTGAACTGTGCGATAGTCCCGTTGATTGTAACCCGTCCCATGATGGGGACAATTCCATTCTTCTCCTTGCTTCCGTTTACATAGAAGACGATCTTGAAAGTACTCCTCATAATCCTACTTTTTTGTTTGGTGCAAAATTAGTTTACGGGAGTTGTAAAGACAGAATGTAAACCTACGCAGAACGCAGAAATAGAAACTGTTAGTGCTAAATGTGCATTCGGTGTCGGGTAATGGTTTGGAAGTGCATCTATCGCTGCAACCCGCCTAAATCCGTTTTCACGCCTTTGTGCCATTCTGTGCCACTCGAAGCCAAACTCTCTGACCGTCAGTAAGAATGCTCAAATTCGCTTTATTCTGCGTTTTATTCTATTATTTTTCCCGAAAAAGCTACAAGAGGTGCATTTATTTCTTACTTTTGCCTCGACTGTTCAATTACCTAATCATAAAAAGGAGCAAATATGGAAAAAGAATTCAGTAGAGCAACCCTTTGCGTGCAAGCCGGATGGAAGCCGAAAAACGGCGAACCGCGCATCGTACCGATTTACCAAAGCACTACATTCAAATACGATGACAGCGACCAGATGGCACGCTTGTTCGACCTCAAGGACACAGGATATTTCTACACCCGCCTGCAAAACCCGACGAATGATGCCGTTGCCGCCAAAATTGCGGCATTAGAAGGTGGAGCGGGAGCCATACTGACTTCATCGGGACAGGCCGCCAATTTCTATGCCGTATTCAACATCTGCGAGGCGGGAGACCATTTCGTATGTTCGTCTACCATCTATGGGGGTACTTTCAACCTCTTCGCGGTGACGATGAAGAAGCTGGGTATCGAATGTACGTTTATCGACGCCGATGCCACGGAAGAAGAAATCAGCAAGGCATTCCGCCCCAATACCAAGTGTCTGTTCGGCGAAACCATCTCGAATCCGGGCATCAATGTGTTAGACATAGAGAAGTTCGCACGCATCGCACACAAGCACGGCGTACCCCTGATTGTAGACAATACCTTTGCCACCCCCATCAACTGCCGCCCTTTCGAATGGGGAGCCGACATCGTGACACACTCCACCACGAAATACATGGACGGACACGCCACCAGCGTAGGCGGCGTCATTGTCGACAGTGGGAATTTCGACTGGATGGCACACGCCGACAAGTTCCCAGGCCTCACACGTCCGGACGAGTCGTACCACGGCCTGACCTATGCCACGGCATTCGGCAAAATGGCGTACATCACCAAAGCCACTGCCCAACTGATGCGCGACCTCGGCTCAATTCCTTCGCCGATGAATGCTTTTCTGCTGAACTTAGGATTGGAAACCCTGCACCTCCGCGTGAAACGCCATTGCGAAAATGCACAGAAGGTGGCAGAATGGCTGGAGGCCAACCCCAAGGTGAAATGGGTACACTACTGCGGCCTGCCCGGTAACAAATATTACAAGCTGGCACAAAAGTACCTTCCGGACGGCTCGTGCGGTGTCATCGCATTTGGTCTGTATGGCACACGCGAGGATACGGTGAAATTCATGGACAACCTGAAACTTGCCTGCATTGTGACACATGTGGCGGACGCGCGTACTTGCGTGCTGCATCCCGCCAGCCATACACACCGCCAGTTGAGCGATGAGCAGCTGATAGAAGCCGGAGTAGCTCCCGACCTGATCCGCCTTTCGGTAGGCATCGAGGATGCCGACGATATCATTGCCGACCTTCAACAAGCACTCGACTGACGGCTTTCCGCGTATCGTCCTGCCCCTTGCCGGTGGGCAGGACTCCGTTTTCCCTGCCCGGAATGCGGGCAGGGGTATCTTGCTACACGTACGCCCGTGTGTCCGCCAACGGGCGCACGTGTAGCCTTCAAGCACCTGTCCCGTTTATCTTTTCGTTCCGAACTGTCGGGATGACTGCCCTTTCTGACAAGTTTTGCTCTGTCATCATCCGTCCATATCGGGAGAAAGTCGCTTTCGATATGACATCCATATGTCCGGCACAATCCCCTGTAAGCAGATGGGCTTGGAAATTCCCGGCATTTCTTCGTTACGCTCCAAATAAGCCGATAATGTAAATTACATTGTGTTGAAATGCCCAAAATTCAATTGCGGATCAGAAGGGATTTCAGGCTGAAACAGAAATAGCTACTTGTCATTTATACCGAATCCTTGCAACGGCATTCAACCGTTGCAAGGATTCTTTTTATTATGCCTGTCTTGTGATGATTTCCC
>CAZAUU010000101.1:0-3853 GCA_964488405.1 uncultured Phocaeicola sp. | reverse complement strand
CTGTTGAAAATTAACGGATAATCCAAACCTTTTTTGGGTTTTGTCAGGAAATGCAGCCTTTTCGGACCTATATTCAGTATAAGATATTCCTTGTATATTCACCGGAGGGGATATACGGATTGAACGGAAAAAGTTGTACTTTTGTATGTAAATCAGGGAATAGGTAATGAAAACAATAGGTATCTTGTCATTATTATGGGTATTTGCATGCAGTATGGCAGGGTGGTCGCAAGAGAGAACCGATACACTGCGTACGGACATGCCATCCACCGGTATCGTGGACACGGACGGGGTGGATGCCGATACGGTGAATTCCAATCTTGCCGGTACAGGCAAAGCTGCTCCCGTGGCCGGTATGAATACACGGACGTATGTGAATCCGGTTAACGCAAGGGTGCGTGCCCGGTTCAAGGCGTTTCTCGACCGTTACCGGAAGGAGGATCAGGCGAGGACGGAACGCTGGGACGATATCTTCATTCCGCATGCGCCGGCGTGGATCCGGCCGAATGGCGACTATTACAAGCTTGCCATGCCTGCCACGTATTATTCCGATGCCATCGAGCAGGCGATGTCTATCGAAGGCTGGAAGCCGGAGATGGCATGGGTGAAGAGGAATCCGGTGAGGGATTCTGTGTTTCAGGTGCCTTGTCTTACACATACGGCGGATGTGGATCGGGCTGTCAACCGCCAATTGCTCAGTTTCTACCTGCAATATCCGGGTTTAGTGCGGAGGAATGAGCGTGATTTGGAAGGGGTGGATCCGCTGCCCGAAGAGATGCGGGTAATAGGAAGGGCAAGGAAAGACAAGTTGCTCTCCGTGCTTGCGCCGTCTCCTCGTCACCGGATGGATAAAAAGGACCTGCTGGTGGTAAAGCCCAACTTTTGGACTCTCTCAGGGAATGGCTATTTGCAGTTTTCGCAGAATTATGTTTCGGACAACTGGTACAAGGGTGGTGAGAGTTCCGTGTCGTTGCTGGCGGGGTTGGTATGGCAGTTCAATTACGATGACAAGCAGAGGGTGCAGTTTGAGAACAAAATAGAGTGGAAGCTGGGATTCATCACGGCTCCTTCCGACACTGTACATCAGACCAAGACCAGCGAGGATATGATCCGCTTAAGCTCGAAACTGGGTTACCAGGCGGTGGGTAACTGGTATTACACGCTATCTGCCGAGTTTAAGACCCAGCTCTTCTCGATGTACGATACCAACTCGGACAATATGGTGTCTGGTTTGTTTTCACCTGCCGAGCTGAACATAGGTCTTGGTATGGACTATAAATACTCGAAAGAAAACCGGTGCAATCTGTCCGTACTGCTGAGTCCGCTCAACTACACACGCTACAGTGTGTTGAGTGACCGGGTGGATCCCACGGACTTCAACATCAAGGAGGGACACAAGGTGGAGAACCAGTTGGGTTCGCGCGTGGAGAGCACCTTGAAATGGACCATCATCAATGACTTGGTGTGGGAATCTCGCTTTTCGTACACGACCAATTACGAAAAAGTACTGACGGAATGGGAAAACACCTTCACCTTTACCTTCAACAAGTATATTTCTACCAAGCTTTTTGTGCATGCCCGCTTCGATGACTCGGTCACGTTGGATGATGGAGACACTTATTTCCAGCTTCAGGAACTGTTGAGCCTGGGCTTTAACTATACATGGTAAGAGATGGAGGATGAAATACTTACCTTTGTCCAGGTATTGGACTTCATAGGTACGTTCGCCTTTGCCACCAGTGGCATCCGTCTGGCTTCGGCAAAACGTTTCGATTGGTTTGGTGCCTACATCGTGGGGTTGGCCACAGCCATTGGCGGCGGTACGTTGCGCGATGTGATGCTGAACGTCACCCCAGTGTGGATGACCGAACCGATGTATCTTGTCTGCACGGCATCCGCCATGTTTTTTGTGATACTTTTCGGCAAGTATCTCATCCACCTGAACAACACGTTCTTCTTTTTCGACAGTGTGGGGCTGGCACTTTTTACCGTAGTGGGTTTCGACAAGACCATTGCGCTGGGTTATCCATTTTGGGTGGCAATCATCATGGGAAGCATTACCGGTGCTGCCGGAGGTGTAATCCGCGATGTGTTCATCAATGAAATCCCACTGATTTTCCGCAAGGAGATTTATGCCATGGCCTGTGTCATTGGTGGCTTGGTGTATGCAGGATGTCACCGGATGGGAATGGAGACATACATTTCGCAAATTATAGGCGGGACGACGGTATTCCTTGTCCGCATCCTCGCAGTGAAATACCACCTTACCCTGCCCATCCTGAGAGGGGATTTGCAGGATAATAAGAAAGAGGACAAGGGATGAATCCGCCTTTTATCTGATTTCTGTTTCCAACGGTTGGCTTATTTTGGCGGCAAACAGCTTCAAATATTCCGTCCAGGCATCCATGTCCTTGACGCCGGCCTTGCTCCAGCCGCTTCCCCAATAGTATGTGAAGGTGGTGTGGGGAAGGTAGGTGCTGATTCCAAGCACATGACCTGTAGCACCGGTTTCTTTTTGGCGTCGGGCATCAAAAGGCAGTACGCAGGCTTCTGCCAGTGGGGCGGCGAAAACAGATCCAATGTAAATTACCCCGTTGTCGTTGCGCGGGTTATCGGTGGAGTCGGCATACGCGATGTAGCCAGTTTCCGCATCGAAGGCATATCCGTCCGGATGCTGGGGATGGATTACGATACCGGCGGCGAGTGGTGTTTCGACAGAAAGGTGTTCGTAGATGATGTCCGTACGGTTAAGGTACGATCCTTTGTCGAGCGAAATAGTTCGCTGTTCTACTACCGCTGTGTCCTTGCCCACGGCAACCGGGGCGAACGTCAGGCGGGCGGTGAAGCGTAACGGACCGTTATCCATAATCTCACACGTACGATAACAGTAGGGGTAGACCAGTTCGCCGTTTTCCATCAATGCAGCTGTGCCACCTCCCAAAGTCGGTCCCACGCTGTAACAGTCCATCCCGTTGCCATGGTCTACATGGTACGAAATTGCACGGGTCAGGCTGTCCGCCTCCATGTTCTTGCCTTCGGCACGCCAGCGGTTGATTTGTTCCCAGGCTTCGGTATCCAGTTCACGCCGGTAACGTTCTTCCAACACCGGGATGGATACCGACTTGGTGAATATGTCGTACCCGTATGCTTTTTCGCCTTTTGCCTGTAGAGCGGGTCCGTAGGCACGGTAGGCAGCCTTGTCGTTCTCCCAAGCTAAGTCATCCAGCCGTTCAGGGTATACCCGTCCGCATACGCTGGTGAAAATGCTGTCGGTGGTGGCTGTTGCAGTGACGGTATAAGTCACTTCCTCTCCGGCACGCATTGAGACGGGGAATATCAGTAAGCTGTCGTAGGTCACCTGCCAAGGCAAGTGGTTACCTTTCTCATCCGTGACGGTGAAAGGGGCGGATAGTTTTCTCTCCGCCAATCCGGACAGGGGTATGCCGATCATTTCGTCCGTGCGGGCAATGAGTGATGGGTTATGCACCCAGACTTCGACTTGTGGCTGTTTCGAGCATCCTGTCAATAGCAGGAGTCCTGCAAGAATAGGTATCGATTTCATGGTTTTATATGTTTTATGTATCAGCAAAGTTAATAAAAAAAACATGAGTTCGATATAAGGATCAAATTTATTTCTTTGAAAATTAGGGACATAGTGATAATCGCTTAAATGTTATAATTGAGTACTATAAATTTAATGCTTTTATCGCTATGTTCCTATTTCTCAGCAAGAAATTTGATATGGAAGTTGCAAAAGGTGAGCTTATCTCTTCAAGTGGTATCCGCCGCCGACATCGCAAGGCATCGCTTTCCGACAGCGAGATTATGACCATTCTGATTGTGTTCCATTTCG
>CAZAUU010000100.1:0-3999 GCA_964488405.1 uncultured Phocaeicola sp. | reverse complement strand
TTATTTACCTGTCTGTCCCTTTCAGATTCGGACTGAAAAACGTATCTTTGCCACCATCAAATTCTTAAATTGTTATTTTCACGACATGGAAAGCCAATACATCACCGTGGCCTACCGTCTTTACGTCATGGGCAACGGACAAAAAGAACTTATCGAAGAAGCCCCGGAGGCACATCCGTTCCAGTTTATTTCAGGTATGGGATATACACTCGACCGATTTGAAAAAGAAATCACGGCATTGAAGGAAGGTGACAACTTCAATTTTACCATCCCCTGTGCCGAAGCGTACGGGGAACGGGATGAAGACAACGTACGCCAAGTCTCAAAAGCCATGTTCTGCAGGCCGGATGGGAAATTCGACAGTGAAAACATTTTCCCCGGCAACATCATCATGCTGAATGACAACGAGGGACACCGATTTTATGCCAACGTAGGAGAAGTGACGGAAGACAAGGTGGTAATCGACCTCAATCATCCACAAGCCGGCAAAGACCTGATTTTCGAAGGGAAAGTGATTGAAATGCGTCCGGCTACCAACAAGGAAATAGAAATTCTTGCAAATGCCATGGCCAAAGGATGCGGAGGTTGTGGAAATTGTGGAGGCGACTGCAGCGAGGGGGAACACCGCCACGGCGAAGAAGGCTGTTGCGGGGGCGGATGCGGTCATTGCCATTGACGCAACATCATGCTCCTCATAGCCGACAGCGGATCTACCAAAACCGATTGGTGCTACAGTACCGGTCCACATAGCCGTGTGTACATAAAGACCGAAGGCATCAACCCATTCCACCAGACCGAAGCGTGCATCCGGCAAACCATAGAGAAGCAACTACTGCCGCAACTGCCCGGAGAAAGACACAGGTGTACGGGTATTTATTTCTACGGGGCGGGATGCATTCCTCCCGCGTCTGATACAATCCGTAACGCCTTGCACCTTGCTTTTCCGCAAGCGGAGATCTTGGTGGAAACTGATTTACTCGGAGCAGCCCGTGCCTTGTGCCATAACCGCCAAGGTATTGCCTGCATATTAGGCACGGGATCCAACTCATGCCTGTATGATGGCATACGCATCGTTCAAAACATCCCTCCCCTGGGCTATATCCTGGGCGATGAAGGTAGCGGATCTTATTTGGGCAAACATTTCCTTTCCAACTGCCTGAAAGGGCAATTGTCTTCCTGGCTACGTGATGCCTTGACAAAAGAATTGCAACTTGACTTAGCAGGCATACTCGAACGTGTCTACCGCCAACCCCAAGCCAACCGTTTCCTGGCAAGTCTCACGCCTTTCATCCACCGCCACAAGAATAATCCCGAGGTACAGGCTTTCCTGCTTCAATGTTTTGACGAATTTTTCCGGCGCAATGTACTGCCTTATCCTTTATGCCTGCCGGTATCTTTCACCGGTTCTGTTGCCTGGCATTTCCACATGGAAATAAAAACATCCGCCCATCATTTTGGACTACAAACAGGAACTTTCCTCCCTAACCCCATCGAAGGACTGGCCGATTATCATGAAATTCAGTGAAGAAAGTACCTGCAAAGCTATTGGTGATCAGTTCCTTCAATACCGTTCTACCTTGTACTCCTGACCAGGAAGAGTTTCCAAGTCATACTCGTAGACTTGATAAAGAATCGGATATTGCGGGCAAAGCTGTTCTGCAACCAATGGTTCTTTTATTACCGCTTTCCAGTTCAACGGATTAGGATTATTCCCTTGTGCCGGCTTCAGCCCTACTCCTTTCAAGGGGACATACGACCGCAAGCGCAGGTTTCCTCCCAGACGAGAATAAATCATCGCCGAAGAAAGTTGCATTCCTTCCCATTCCATATTGACCACGAATCCGCCGCGTGCCACGAGTCCTTTCACACAACCCTTCGGCCAAGCATCGGGCAAAGCGGGTAATAAATGAACTGCACCATCATGGCTCTGCATCAACATTTCGGCCACACCGGCAGTATAACCGAAATTCCCGTCAATCTGGAAAGGCGGATGTGCATCGAAAAGATTCGGATAAGTACGTCCGTCCCTATACTGATGGACAAGACTGTCTGCCGGTAACAATTTCAACATGTTCCCAATCATCCGATAGGCATGGTTTCCGTCAAGCAAGCGTGCCCAAAGGTTGATTTTCCAGCCGATAGACCAACCTGTTGCATCGTCTCCACGCTGGATCATGGTATTCTTGACAGCCTGAAAAAGCAACGGATGTGTATAGGGTGAAATCTGGTTGCTGGGATAAAGTCCGTATGCATGCGAGATGTGTCGGTGTTTATCCTGCGGATTGTCAAGATCTTCCAACCATTCCTGCAATTGGTTATACCTGCCAATCTGCATAGGCGGAAGAGCATCAATCATGCGTTGTAATGAATCTTGGTAAGAAACCGACTTGCCTAATATTCGGGAAGCGGTCAAAGCATTGTTCAACACATCAAAAATGATTTGGTTGTCCATCGTACAACCCGCCACTATGGTAGAAACATTTCCTGTATTCTCTCCTTGCGGACCGTGCTCAGGCGACATGGAAGGGACTTCAACCATCCAACCGTAACGTGGGTGCGGGACAAGAAAAGTGAGGTAAAAGTCGGCAGCACCCTTTAACACCGGATATGTTTCTTCCAGAAAATCCTTGTCTCCCGTATACAGGTAATGCTGCCACAGGTGCGTGGTCAGCCAAGCTCCCCCATTGGGCCACGTGCCATAGAATGCCCTGTCTACCGGTCCCGTACAACGCCAGACATCTGTATTGTGGTGTGCTACCCATCCCTGTGCTCCATACATCACGCGGGCGGTTTCTCGTCCCGTAACCGACAAGTCTTTTACCAGTTCAAACAAAGGCTGGTGTGTTTCGCTCAGATTGGTCACTTCAGCTGGCCAATAATTCATTTCGGTATTGATATTGATGGTATACTTCCCATCCCATGGAGCTAACAGCTTTTCATTCCACACACCCTGCAGGTTGGCAGCCTGTCCGCCCGGTTGTGAAGAAGATATCAATAAATAGCGTCCGTATTGGAACGCTAAAACGGCAAGCCCTACATCTTCCCCTTCATTGAAACGGCGTATGCGTTCGGTGGTTTCCCAATCCTCCCCCTTACCTTTTCCCAAATCCAGCTGCACACGGTCAAACTGTTCCTTGTAATAAGCTTCATGTTCTGCCAAAGCCTGTGCATACGGCTTCTTCAAGGCCGCTTCCAAAAGCTTCTGTACCTTATGGTGCGGATTACCTTCCACATTCTTATAAGACTGGAAATTTGTGGCTGATGCAATATAAAGCGTCACGGTATCGGCTCCTTCGATCTGCAGTTTGTCTTCCCCGTTTTTCACTTTTCCGCCTTTTGCATCCACTTGTGTACATGTTTCCATGCAGATAACACCTTCTACTCCTTCATGGTTTTCCCCATTTCCGGAAAGTACCAGTTTTTTGCCTTCCGAAATAATACGGTGCGAAGTAAGCGGCGAACTGTAGCGCAGTGACAAGGTTAACATGCCCGGGCGGTCTGCAGTAAGGCGCATGATAACTATTTTATCAGTAAATGAAGCGAACACTTCGCGCTTGTAAGTTACATCATCCACCTTGTAAACCGTAGTCGCTACCGCCCGTTCTATATCAAGGTCACGATAATATCCCGTAGCTCGCTCGTGTCCATGCTGTTCAATCAGCAGACTACCTATCGTCTGGTAAGGCATACCGTTCCGCCCAGTATAGAAAGTACTGTCTATCAACTGTTGTGCAGCCATATTCTTTCCTTCGAAAACCAGTTTCCTTACTTCCTCCAAAGCTTCTTTAGCCTTTGGGTTGTCATTGCGGTAAGGGCCACCCCCCCACATTGTTTCTTCATTCAGCTGAAGCTGCTCCACGGCAGTTCCTCCATAAACCATTACTCCCATGTTCGAGTTGCCTAAAGGCAACGCCTCTTCCCAAATTTGGGCAGGCTGTCTGTACCACAACTTCAAGTTTCCCGCCCACGACATTACAGCCATAAAGCAGAAAAAATTCA
>CAZAUU010000099.1:0-4093 GCA_964488405.1 uncultured Phocaeicola sp. | reverse complement strand
CTGCCCTGCATGGCCGACAAGATGGTTTGCCTGCAGGTTTCCATCAGCCATTTTGGGGTAGAGGTTGCTCCACAGATACCGATGGAACGTGCCTGCTCCAACCAGACGGGATCGATATCTTCTGGCCGATCTATCTGGTACGAATTGGGGTTTATTTTCCGGCATTCTTGGTACAGGATTTTCCCATTGGAGCTTTTGTGACCGCAAACGAAAATTACCCGGTCGTGGGCAGCAGCAAAGCGGCGGATGTCAGGCATACGGTTTGCCACTTGCCGACAGATGGTGTCGTAATACAGAAAGGTGGTGTGGGGGGCGATGTGTTGTTGGATGTAGGCCACGATTTCCCTGAATTCATCGAGCGACTTGGTAGTTTGCGAATACAGGCGGATATCTTTGGTGAAATCCAACTTCTTCACTTCGTCCAGGTTTTCGATGACGATGGCCTGTCCGTTGGTCTGGCCTACCAATCCCAACACCTCGGCATGCCCATTCTTTCCGAAGATGACAATCTGTTTTTCCCTCCCCCCGGGTGCGGGCGCATTGAATTCCTGTTTGATGCGTTTTTGCAGGCGGAGCACAACGGGACATGTGGCATCGATGATTTCGATATGGTTCTCTTGTGCAAGACGGTAAGTCTCAGGAGGTTCACCATGTGCCCTGAGAAGTACCTTAGCATCTTTCAGCCGGGCAAACTCACTGTGCCCGATCGTGTCTAATCCTAACTTTTTCAGCCTCTCGCATTCCTGCCCGTTGTGCACGATGTCGCCCAAGCAATATAACATCCCGTCTTTTGCCAGTTCTTCTTCCGCCTTCCTGATAGCCCTGGTAACCCCGAAACAAAATCCTGACCCCTCGTCTATCTCCACTTTCCTGTCAATCATGTCCATAGGCAACACGTTTATATTGTTCCATGAGCCATTCCTTTTGCTCCACGATTGTCAGGTTGCTATTGTCCAGCAAGATTGCATCGTCTGCTTTCCGCAGTGGACTGGTTTTGCGGGTCTGGTCGATAAGGTCACGTTCTTCCACATTGTGCAGGATATCATCGAACGAGACCATTTTGCCCTTGGCACGTAGTTCATCATACCGGCGCTGTGCCCGTATCTGTGGAGAAGCAGTCACGAAAATCTTTAATTCGGCTTCGGGGAATACAACGGTGCCAATGTCGCGGCCGTCCATGACAACGCCCTTCCCTTTTCCCATTTCCTGTTGTTGGCGCACCAAAGCCTTGCGTACAAAGCCAAGTGCCGATACGGGGCTGACCTTTGAAGAAACTTCGAGCGACCGTATCTGTTTTTCCACATCTTCCCCGTTCAGCAACGTATGTGGGCTTCCGGTCTGGAGATCAGTAGAGAATGAAATGTGTATGTCATTCATGCATTCTTTCAGCCTATCTGCATCCATGCATCCTTCTGCATCGAAACACCCGTGGGTCATGGCATACAAGGTCACGGCACGATACATGGCTCCACTGTCTATGTAGATGTACCCTATTTCTTTGGCGAGGTCTTTTGCCATAGTGCTCTTCCCGCACGAGGAGAATCCATCGATGGCGATGATTATTTTTTTCATCCGTTGCTCTGTTTTTTGATTTTCGCCCCAAATATACGCATTTTCGTGACAAGTCTTTCTCCGTGTGCCATACTGTTTCCTGATTTTAACGGAAGGAGACGGTGAGGCGGGTACAGTCATATTTTTTTATCCGGCAAATGTGGAAATCGGAGTTTTTTAGTTAAGTTTGCAGACAGAGACACCAATGCTGATTTAAAATATGAAACAAAAAACACCCGATGAATTGCAAGAACTTTTCCACAACTATATGGAAAACATGTCTTATACACGCGAGCCGGAAGGGCTGTATGAACCGATAAGATACGTTCTTGCCATAGGAGGGAAACGGATTCGCCCGATGCTGATGCTGCTTGCTTACAATCTGTTTAAAGAAGATGTAGACCACATATTTCCTCAAGCGGCGGCTTTGGAGATATACCACAATTTCACTCTTCTACATGATGACGTGATGGATAAGGCGGACATGCGGCGTGGTAAGCCAACCGTGCACAAGCGATGGAACGAGAATGCCGCTATCCTTTCAGGTGATGCCATGATTATTCTTGCATACAGGTTTCTGACAGAAAGCTGCCCGGCCGAATGTATGAAGCCTGTTCTGGAGGTCTTTTCGCAGATAGCCATCGAGGTATGCGAAGGACAACAGTGGGATATGGAGTTCGAAATCCGGCAGGAGGTTACGGTAGACGAATACATGGAAATGATTCGCCTGAAGACATCTGTCCTGCTGGCAGGTGCGTTGAAGATTGGTGCATTGTTGGGGGGAGCTTCCGATGCGGATGCACAAAAGCTGTATGATTTTGGTATCAAGTCCGGCCTGGCTTTCCAGTTGCAGGATGATTACCTGGATGTGTATGGTGACCCGGCAGTTTTCGGAAAGAATATCGGAGGGGATATTTTATGCAACAAGAAGACCTTCATGCTTATCACTGCGTTAGAACGTGCCGATGTAGATACGAAGGCGGAATTGTTTCGCTGGATGGCTACAAGTGGTTGTGATCCTGTACGGAAGATAGAGGCAGTGACCACCATATATAATAAGGAAAGTATTGGAACCGCCTGCCAGGAAAAAATTGATGCCTGCTACGGACAAGGTATGGCATTGCTGGAGCAAGTAAGCGTGCCGAAAGAACGGAAACAGCATTTGGAACATTTCGTAAAAGGTTTGATGCACCGTAAATTGTGAGAGAATATGGCAGATCTGACAGATACACATACCCATTTGTTTACGTCCGAATTCGACCCGGACCGTGAGGAAGTGTTGGCTCGTGCAAAGGAGGCTGGAGTGGGTCATCTCTTCATACCGAATATAGATGACATCTCGGTAGAGGCAATGCTCACCTTATGCGACACGCATGCACATTGCCATCCCTTGATAGGGCTGCATCCTACCTCCGTGGATGAACGTTGGGCGGAACGCCTGGCGTATATTGAGCGTGTGTTACGCTCCGGAAGGCGGTTTGCCGGAATAGGCGAAGCGGGTATCGACCTGTATTGGGATACATCTTATAAGGCAGAGCAGTTGAAGGTGTTCGACATACAGGTGCAATGGGCTTTGGAATACGGACTGCCCTTGATAGTGCATTGCCGTTCTGCATATCCGGAATTGCTGGACGCATTGTCACCCTATCGGGAATGCCCCTTGACCGGCATTTTCCATAGTTTCACAGGAACGGAAGAAGAGGCGGGGCATTTGCTTGCCTTTCGGGGATTCATGTTAGGCATAAATGGAGTGGTGACATTCAAGAAAAACACACTGAGTGAAGTATTGAAGGCTGCCGTACCTGTCGGTCGCGTGGTATTGGAAACGGATTCTCCCTATCTGGCTCCCGTACCTTATCGGGGCAAACGGAATGAAAGTGCCTATGTGGTAAAAGTGGCCGAAAAACTTTCGGATATTTATGGTAAATCGTTGGAAGAAATTGCCTGCATCACTTCATCCAATGCCTTAAAAGTCTTTTCCTGTCTTCAAGAAGGAATATCGGATTATTAAAATATATTAAACATAAGTGCTTACACCTATTTTTTTAAAGTGAAATATCGAATAAGATAAAAAAAAAGAATACATTTGCACGCTCGAATGAGGAGCCGTTTTATGTGGGAAGGAGAGATGCTCGAGTGGTTGAAGAGGCACGCCTGGAAAGCGTGTATACGCCAAAAGCGTATCACGGGTTCGAATCCCGTTCTCTCCGCAAAAGCGGTAGTATAAAGAAGGGCAACGTTTATTATCAAGGAAAGATGCCGGAGTGGTCGATCGGGCCGCACTCGAAATGCGGTGAACGGGCAACTGTTCCCAGGGTTCGAATCCCTGTCTTTCCGCAGGTAAAGACAAGAAAAGCAATTAGTTATAGGAATTAAGAGTCAAACCTTAGTTCCTATTTTTTTGCTTGGAATGGCCGGATTTGTAGTGTTGTTTTGATAGTTAGCCTTAGAAAACCCTTAGAGTTTTCTCTGCCAATCCTTAGAGTTATTACGTGAGTTCGGGATAAACAAATAATAGAAAAGAATAGGTAATCACAGAATT
>CAZAUU010000098.1:0-4109 GCA_964488405.1 uncultured Phocaeicola sp. | reverse complement strand
CATCGGGAAATCAAAACAACTGACTTTGTGGTAATCTTAAACCGAACTCACGTATTGGAATTACCTTGTGCAGAACCGGTATGTAAACCACAGCGGATCACAGCTGTCTCGGAGCTTCCGCCAAACTTTTTCATTCCGAAACTTTCCAACTATCTGTGTGATTGCTATTTTTACCTATGTTTGCCGGACATTTGCCTGGTATCTCACTTTTTTGTATTATCTTTGCCAGCGTATAAATTTTATCATTTCCGATTATGAGCATACTTTCAAAACTTTTCGGCAAAAAACAGAACGAAGAAGAACCGGAACGGGTGGGCGGCATGGAAGACTTCATGACACTGATACGCGTGTATTACCAGTCCGTAATGGCAGCCCAGTTGGGAATCAGTAACATAAATTACCTGCCTGACATGGCTGTGTTCAAGCGCACGCTGAAAATCCCCACCCAGCACAACAAGCTCGGTATAGCCGAACGTGCCCGGTGCAAGAAGATGTTGGTGGAAATATACGGTATTAACGACATCTTTTTCAAGGAAATAGATGCCTCCATCAAGAAAAACTGCAAAAACGTGAACGAAATCAGGAACTACCTCTATATGTTCCAGGGCTTCAGCCAAGACCTGATGATGGTAATCGGCAGCCTGATGCAATGGAAGTTCCGCATGCCGGGTATTTTCAAGAAAATGTTGCGAAGCATGACTGAAAAGTCCGTCCACGACATCCTGACCAAGACCAACTGGAAAGACGACAGCGTGCGCAAAACCTGTGTCAGTATCCGCCAGTACCAGCACACACTGGGCTACAGTGAAGGGTGGATAAACGAATATGTCTACAACATCGTCCTACTGGCAAAGAAAGAGCCCAGGCCTAAAGAGAAATAAGGGATGGCAGGCAAGGACGAAGCCGCATCCGGTGTACCTGTCGAAAAGCATCCGCTGGAGCCGTTCCTTCCCGAAGGGGCAGTGCTGCTGATGCTTGGCAGCTTCCCTCCACAGCAAAAGCGGTGGAGCATGGATTTCTTTTATCCTAACCTGCAGAACGACATGTGGCGCATCTTCGGACTGGTATTTTTCGGCGACAGGCACCATTTCTTACTTCCCAACGGAAAGGCTTTCGACAAGGCAGGCATTATCCGCTTTCTTGCCCTGAAGAGAATAGCTCTCTATGACACAGCCTGCGCGGTGAGGCGTCTGCAAGACAACGCCTCAGACAAGTTCCTGGAAGTAGTAACCCCCACCGACATCGGCCAACTGCTGGAACGGCTTCCCACCTGCCAGGCTATCGCTGCCACAGGACAAAAAGCTGCGGAAACGCTCAGTACCCAGTTACGTGCGGACATGCCACCGGTAGGAGGGAAAAGCCGGACAAACTACATGGACCGCCTGTTGCACCTATACAGGATGCCCTCTTCCAGCCGTGCCTACCCACTCAAGATAGAAAAGAAAGCGGAAGCCTACAGGGCAATGTTCCACGACTTGGGACTTTTGTAATAAAATGAGTGCAGATACTTGCTTAAACCGAAAAATATCTTACCTTTGCACCCGCAAACACGGGAATAGCTCAGTTGGTAGAGCATCGGTCTCCAAAACCGAGTGTCGGGAGTTCGAGTCTCTCTTCCCGTGCAGTGAAAGGGTTGCCACTGTAATGTGGTGACCCTTTTACTGCGTTTTGTCATGTCCGGTTTTCTCATCCCCTGTGGTGAATTTTCTCTTTTTCATAAAATATAAGTACAAAAATTTTTGATTTTTGGCTCAATCCATTATTTTTGTGTAAAATTTGGCATTACAATGACGGAAGAAGACAAAAGGCTATTGGGTGCTTTCGAAGGGAAACTACAATTCTTGATATATCGGTTCAACAGACAAAAAGAAGAAATAGCTTCACTACGACGACTTCTTTCAGAAAAAGAAGAAACCATCTCAATCCTTGAAACCAACGTGAAAGAATTGGAGTCAAAGTATGCCTATTTGAGAACAGCACGCATAATCAGTATCAGCGACAATGACATGCGCGATACGAAAAAAAGATTGGCGAAGCTGGTGCGTGAAGTCGATAAATGTATCGCTTTGCTGAATGAGTAACCAAAAGTAAACGATCATGATAGACGACAAATTTAAAATAAATCTGCTGATTGACAACGAACGGTACCCGTTGACCATCTTGAGAAAGGAGGAACAGCTGTATCGGGATGCAGCCAAACAGATTGACCGCAAACTAAACAAATACCGCAGTATGTACCCGGCCTTCAGCCCGGAGAAACATTGGGCCATGGCAGCGCTGGAACTGTCTTTTGAGAACGTTTCGATGAAAGACCGTAATGACACGCAACCATATGCCGACAAACTGAAAAGGCTGGAAGAAGACATCGACAAATGCATCGGACCGGAAGGGGACGGCGAGGTATAAATTTTGGTCTGCAGAGGAGAAAAGAATTCGCGCACAATTGGATGCCGGTAGACCCGGCGGGAAGATTGTGCGTTTTTTATGTATATATTTAAACTAATTGTAATGTGGACAACAGTAATATTGCCGGTTGTTGCTTTCCTGATAGGGGGAGCTATTTCGTACGTTTTTTTCAAGTATGGCTTGAAATCGCGGTACGACAGAATTATAAAAGAAGCTGAAACAGAAGCAGAAGTAATCAAAAAGAACAAGCTGCTGGAAGTAAAGGAAAAATTCCTGAACAAGAAGTCGGAATTAGAGAAGGAAGTGGCTGTGCGTAACCAGAAAATCCAACAGGCGGAAAACAAGTTGAAACAAAGGGAAATCGTGCTGAACCAAAAGCAGGAAGAACTGCAACGCAAGCGGAACGAAAACGAAGCAATCAAGGAAAACCTGGATACACAGCTGAATATCATCGAAAAGAAAAAAGAAGAACTGGACATCCTGCAACAGCAGGAACGCAAAAAACTGGAAGTCTTGTCAGGGCTTTCTGCCGAAGAAGCGAAAGACAGGCTGATAGAATCATTGAAGGAAGAAGCCAAGACAGAGGCACAGTTGTATATCAACGATATCATGGATGATGCCAAGATGTCTGCAAACCGCGAGGCAAAACGCATCGTCATCCAAACGATCCAGCGGGTAGCGACCGAAACGGCCATAGAAAATTCCGTGACGGTATTTCATATCGATTCGGATGAAATCAAAGGCCGCATCATCGGACGGGAAGGAAGAAACATACGTGCCCTCGAAGCAGCCACAGGAGTGGAAATCATAGTGGACGATACACCGGAGGCCATCGTATTGTCAGCATTCGACCCTGTGCGCAGGGAAATAGCCCGTTTGGCACTTCATCAATTAGTAACAGACGGACGCATCCATCCTGCACGCATTGAAGAGGTAGTGGCAAAAGTAAAGAAACAGGTGGAAGATGAAATCATCGAAACCGGAAAGCGTACAACCATCGATCTGGGCATCCACGGCCTGCACCCGGAACTTATCCGTATCATCGGTAAAATGAAATACCGTTCGTCATACGGACAAAATCTTTTGCAGCATGCACGCGAAACAGCAAACCTGTGTGCCGTAATGGCTTCCGAACTGGGGCTAAACCCGAAAAAGGCCAAACGTGCCGGTTTGCTGCATGACATAGGCAAAGTGCCCGATGAGGAACCGGAACTACCACATGCACTCTTGGGCATGAAGCTGGCTGAAAAATATAAGGAGAAACAAGACATCTGTAACGCTATCGGTGCCCACCACGATGAAATAGAAATGACAAGCCTGCTGGCTCCCATCGTGCAAGTATGCGATGCCATTTCAGGGGCACGTCCGGGGGCACGCCGTGAAATAGTAGAAGCCTACATCAAACGCCTGAACGACTTGGAGCAGCTTGCCATGTCGTATCCCGGTGTCACCAAGACCTATGCCATCCAGGCAGGACGTGAACTCCGTGTCATTGTAGGGGCGGACAAAATAGACGACAAGCAGACGGAACAACTGTCTGCCGAAATTGCCAAGAAAATCCAAGACGAAATGACTTATCCGGGACAAGTCAAGATTACCGTCATACGTGAGACACGGGCGGTAAGCTTCGCCAAATAAAAAATGAATCCCCGTGGAGGAAGGACTTGCATAATTGCAAACCTTTCTTCCACGGGGACAATTTA
>CAZAUU010000097.1:0-4160 GCA_964488405.1 uncultured Phocaeicola sp. | reverse complement strand
AAACGGGACGGATTCCCGCCCCGTTTTTGTGCTTCCATGCGCTGCGGTAGGGTCCTGCCAGCGGCTTTTCATTTGTACCATGAGGCATACATCAGGTAGCCTTCGGCTATCTTCCGGTTCAGCTCCTTGCTCTGTGCCGGATCTACTTCCTTGATGAACTTTGCCGGCACACCTGCCCAGAGCGTATGCGGCGGGATGACCGTATGGGCGAGCACCAGTGCCCCCGCCCCCACGATGGCGCCTTCGCCCACCACGGCATGGTCGAGCAGCGTAGCCCCCATGCCGATGAGCGCATTGTCGCGCACGTATGCCCCGTGGAGGGTGACGTTGTGCCCCACCGACACATCGTTGCCGATTTCCACGGTCGATTTCCCGTAGAGCGTATGCAGTACGCTCCCGTCCTGGATGTTTACACGGTCGCCGATGCGGATGCTGTTGACATCCCCCCGCAACACGGTATTGAACCAGATGCTGCAATTATCGCCTATGACGATGTCGCCTATCAGGGTGGCGTTGTCGGCAAGGAAACAGTCCCTGCCGACCTTCGGTGTGAATCCCCTTACGGATTTGATTAAAGCCATGAGTCTTTCCGGATTAAAAAGTGAATAAATGTCAGCATACCGGCGAGGTGGCGTTTTCCAGCCATGCCCGCTCTTCCGGCTTCAGCAGGGGGGCAAGCTCCCGGTAGACCTTGAGGTGGTATGCATCCAGCCATGCGCGTTCGCCGGGTGTCAGCATCCCGGTGCAGATGGCGTCCTTGTCTATCGGGCACAACGTGAGCGGCTCGAATCTGTAGAAACTGCCGAATCCGGTGCGGCGGCTTTCCACCACGAGCATGGTGTTTTCGGTGCGGACACCGTATTGCCCATCGCGGTAGATGCCCGGTTCGTTTGTGACGGTCATGCCCGGCTGCAGGGGAGCCGGGATGTGGTTCATGCGGATTTGGTGGGGACCTTCGTGCACGTTGAGAAAATGTCCCACACCGTGCCCCGTGCCGTGCCCGTAGTTGATGCCCGCTTTCCACATAAACTGGCGGGCAAGCACATCGAGCTGCGTGCCGCAGGTGCCTTGCGGGAATTCGGCTTCCGACAGGGCGATGAATCCCTTCAGCACGAGGGTGTAGTCGGTGCGCTGCGCCTCGCTGACCGGTCCCAGCACGATGGTGCGGGTGATGTCGGTCGTGCCGTCGAGGTATTGCGCCCCGCTGTCGAGCAACAGGAAACCTTCGGGCTTCAGGGTGGAAGCCGTTTCGGGCGTGGCCTCGTAGTGTACGATGGCACCGTGGGCCTGGTAGCCGGCTATGGTGTCGAAGCTGATACCCTGGAACAGGTCTTGTTCCGCCCGGAATCCGTACAGCTTGCTGGCAATACTGTCTTCCGTTTCCTTTCCGCTCCGTACGGCCTCTTTCAGCCATATCAGGAAGCGTACCATTGCCACCCCGTCGCGTCTCATCGCCGCGTGGAAACCTTGGATTTCGGTTTCGTTCTTCACCGCTTTCAGCATGGCGACAGGGGAGGGGAGGACAGTGACGGCTGCCGACTCTGCTGCCGCACGGCAGAGTGCGTAGTTGGTCTGGGGAGACAGCTGGACGGTTTTCCCTGCGAGGAGGCGCAGCCCGCTTTCCACTTGCGTATAGTCCTGCGTCTCCACCCCGTTCTGTGCCAGATAGGCGCGCAGCACCGGCGTAAGCTTGCGGGGGTCGATGTAGAGGACGGCACGGTCTGCGGTCACCAGCAGGTAGCCGATGAATACCGGGTTGCAATGCACGTCGCTGCCCCGCAGGTTCAAGGTCCAGGCGATTTCGTCGAGTGCCGACAGGAGGATGCCGTCTGCACGGTTTTCCCTTATGCAGGCACGCAGGGTGTCCAGTTTGCGGGAAGCCGGTACCCCGGCGTATGCAAGGGGCAAGACGAACGGTACGCCGTCCGGCAGCGGGGGACGTCCGTCCCAGATGGTTGCGAAGGGGTCTCCCGCGTCGGTCACTTCGATGCCGCAGGGGGCGAGTGCCCGGCGCAACTCCTCTACCTCGCCGTTCGTGTTCACCCTGCCGTCTATGCCCACCCTGCTGTGCGGGGGGAGCACCTGGGTCAGCCATCCGGGTATGGAGGGGGTGTCCGGAAGCCGGTCTTTGAACAAGGTGATTCCCGTTCCGCCAAGCTGTTCTTCCGCCTGGAGGAAATAGCGTGAGTCGGTCCACAGTCCGGCTTTGTCGGCTGTAATCACAGCCGTGCCTGCCGAGCCGGTGAAGCCCGAAATCCATTTGCGCGACTCCCAATGTGCGGGGACATACTCGCCGGAATGCGGGTCGGTGCTCGGCACGATGAATGCCCGGAGTCCTTTCGCGTCCATGAACGAACGCAAGGACGCAATCCTTTGTCTTATTTCTTCTTTCATTGATTTTTACAGTTTACGGTTGGAAGCAAAGGTACAATTTCCGGTGAATATTTAAAAAAATAGCGGAATGTTTTGTGAATCAAAGAAAGTATGTGTAATTTCGCACCGCAAACAGACTGTGCAGAAAGTTAAACCATAAAATAATAATTAAAAAAACATGATTGTAGTACCAGTAAAAGAAGGCGAAAACATTGAGAAAGCGCTGAAAAAGTTCAAGAGGAAATTTGAAAAGACGGGTGTTGTAAAGGAATTGAGACGGAGGCAACAGTATGACAAACCCTCTGTGATAAAGCGCCTGAAGATGGAACATGCCATTTACGTGCAGAAAATGCGACAGAACGAAGAATAATTTTTTTGCGGAAAATCTTTGAAATATTGAATTCTTTTTCATAAATTCGTTGCTGGATACAAAGGCGATTTTTTTATGCTGAAAGAATCTTTCCTGAAATACCTGCAGTACGAACGCAATTATTCGGAGCATACCCTTACCGGTTACGGGACGGATATCTCGGAGTTTGAGGCGTACTTCAAGGGGCTGGACGAAACGCTGGATTTTACTACGGTGGACGTGGATGTGGTCCGCGGATGGATGGTCGCACTGATGGACGAGGGGCTGTCTGCATCGTCGGTCAACCGGAAATTGAGTGCGCTCCGTTCGTTTTACCGTTATCTGCTGCGGAAGAAGGTAGTGGAGGCGGATCCTGTCTGCAGGGTGCAGGGACCGAAGAAGAAGAAACCCCTTCCGGTCTTTGTGAGGGAAGCCGACATGGACAGGTTGCTGGATGCCGATCCGGGCAATGACTTCGAGGGCTTGCGCGACCGGGCGGTTATCGCCGTGTTTTACGAAACAGGTGTGCGCCTTTCGGAACTGATCGGGCTGAAAGACGCGGATGTGGACTTCCGCTCCTATATAATAAAGGTGACAGGAAAGCGGAACAAGCAACGGTTGATACCTTTCGGCGAGGAACTGAAAGAGGTGTTGGAGGTTTATCTTTCGGCAAGGAATGAATGTTGCCCGTCGGGGTGCGGGGCTTTTTTTGTCCGCAAGGACGGGAAGGCAATGTATCGCGGCATGGTGTATCAATTGGTGAAGCGAAATTTGTCGAAAGTCGTAACGCTGAAAAAAAAGAGCCCGCATGTACTGCGGCATTCGTTCGCGACGGCAATGCTGAACAATCGGGCAGGATTGGAGTCGGTGAAAGAATTGTTGGGACATGAGAGCCTGACCACGACGCAGGTCTATACGCATACGACATTCGAAGAACTAAAAAAAGAGTATGAACAAGCTCATCCAAGAGCGTAAAACAAGGAGGTTTTTATGGAAGTAAGGATTCAATCTATTCATTTTGATGCTACTGAGAGGTTGCAGGCCTTCATTCAGAAGAAAGCAGAGAAACTTGAAAGATTTTGCGACAATATAAAGAAAGTAGAGGTGTCTTTGAAGGTAGTAAAACCGGAAACCTCCATGAACAAGGAGGCGGGGGTGCGTGTCCTGGCGCTGAACTCGGAGTTTTACGCCGAAAAAATATGTGATACATTCGAAGAGTCTATTGACATTTGCATGGATGCATTGTCCAAACAGCTGCTGAAGGTAAAAGAAAAGCAGCAGGGTAAATAAAAAAACACGGTAAAAATTTTGTGGTTCGAAAAATATATCTAACTTTGCAGCCGCTAAGTCACGGGAACGTTTTGCGTGGCTGCAAAGTTAGATGTGCCTCTTTAGCTCAGTTGGCCAGAGCACGTGATTTGTAATCTCGGGGTCGTTG
>CAZAUU010000096.1:0-4226 GCA_964488405.1 uncultured Phocaeicola sp. | reverse complement strand
GCTGCAAGCACATTGGATGCCAGTAAAATAAGCAACAGAGTAGACCCGAACCCGATTAAGTCGTTGGAAGGTACAGTTCCCGGATTGCAAATGAATATCGGTTCGGGGCAGCCCGGTGCTCCTGCCACAATCTTTATTCGAGGAGTCAATTCCTTGAATTCAGGAACCCAACCCTTGTATGTTATCGATGGCGTCGCATTTGACAACGATGCCGTGGGTATCTATTCGGACGATGGACGGGCTACCAGCCCATTATCTACAATCAATGCACAAGACATCGAAAGCATTACTGTATTGAAAGACGCCACTGCGACCTCTATATATGGTGCTCGTGCGGCAAACGGTGTCATTGTCATTACTACCAAACGCGGTAAGAGCGGCAAGCCGAAAATCAATGTGACCGCGAAAGTCGGCTTCAACCAGATGCCTTCTTATACAGACCGGTACAAATTGGTGGACGCTGACAAAAACATTGAGCTTGCCACCGAAGCTTTGCTGAATTCGTATAATACCTATGGCAGCAACTCTACTTTTGGCTTTTATAACGAATATTACGGGTTGGGCCTTTCTTATGACAAGGAAGGTGCTTTAGAATTTTATGATTGGTATACAGGTGGATGGATATCCAATTATAAAGCAACGGGAAAGCAGACCAACTGGATGGACGAAATCACACGCACAGGACTCATACAGTCTTATGCGTTCGACATCAGCGGTGGCGGCAATACGGAGAATGCTCCACAGTATTATGCTTCGTTTGCATACGACAATAACGAATCTTTGATGAAAGGAAAGGATCTGACCCGCTATTCTTTCCGTTTTAACATGGACCATTCTCCTTCTAAATGGGTTCAATACGGTCTGAGTACAAACCTGTCATATACAGAAACCAACATAGGTATGGGAGGCGGTTATTATGCCGATCCGCTGACGCAAGTCTATATGATGAACCCCATGACCACTGTTTACGACTCGGAAGGTGAGTATAATTTCGATACAACCACAGGATATAATCCGGTAGCCATCCGTTCGGAATACGGAGACAAGAGCCTGGCAAAACAATACCGTGTATTGCTGAGCCCGTATGTAAGAATCAACTTCACTCCCGACTTATACTTCATGACACGTGCCGGAGTAGACGCCTACCTTTTCGATGAGTTTGGGTTTTGGTCGTTCCTGAATTTAGATGGGCTCGAGATGAATGGTATAGGTGAAAATTCCAATATCACGCGCATGATGCTGAATATCACCAATACATTGAATTACATCAAGACTTTCAAAGGTGTCCATAACCTAAACCTGATGATCGGGCAGGAAGGTCAGAAGAAGCACTACAAAGAGGCTTATTTGGCCAGCTCCAATTATCCTGTAGAAGACTTGAATGACGTATGGCTGGCTGCAACCCCGAGTTCCGCTTATACGACTCAGTCAGAACTGCGTTTATGTTCTTATTTCTTCAACGGACAGTATGACTATGACAACAAATATTACTTGTCGGCAAGCCTGCGTGCAGACGGTTCTTCACGGTTTGCTTCCGGCAACCGTTGGGGTACATTCTGGTCGGTAGGCGGCAAATACCGCTTGAGTGCAGAAAAATTCATGGAACCTGTGAACAATTGGCTCTCCAACCTGACGGTCCGTATAAGTTATGGTACGACAGGTAATCAGGAAGTGGGCAATCTGGACATAAGCAACGGCTACTATGCCGCTTCCAACCTTTATGGATTTGGATATAATTACAATGGCAATCCGGGTATGCAGCAGGAACAGTTCGGCAATTCGGACTTGAGCTGGGAAACCACGAAGAAATTTAATGTAGGACTTGATTTCAACCTGTTCAAACGGATTGACATTACTTTAGATTATTACAACCACCAGACGACCGACATGGTGTTTGCCGTACCCTTGTCTTATTCTACCGGTATGTCTTCCATTTACCAGAATGTAGGCCAACTGGAAAACAAGGGTTTCGAGGCCAGCCTGAATGCCTTGCTTATCCAGAATAGGAAATTGAAATGGACATTTGCATGGAATGGTTCGATTAACAAGAATAAGGTAAAGAAACTGTCGACCGATGCCCCTATCGAAGGCACTGTTTCGACAACAGAAGTAGGTTACCCTATTTACCAATGGAAGATGAAGGAATATGCAGGCGTCGATCCGGAAACCGGACTGGCACTCTGGTATCTGAATGAAACAGGCGACGAGACCACTACCAACTACAATGCGGCGGCAAAACGCTATTTGGGTGATGCCAATCCGAAATTTTTCGGCTCGTTCAGTACAAGCCTGGAAGCATACGGTTTCGACTTGTCTGTCCAGTTCAACTATTCGACCGGTGCCAAAATATACGGAGACAACTTGCGTTACGATGCCAACAATGGTTCTGCATTTTATGAAAACTATATCAACTATGTTTATGAAAACCGCTGGCAACAACCCGGCGACATCACAGATGTTCCACGTATGGATACAGACGGTTCGTATGCCAACCAAGCATCTTCACGTTTCCTCATGGACGGCGACTACCTGAAAATCCGTTCGCTGACCGTAGGTTACACTTTACCTAAATCATGGCTGAAACATATATTCCTGGATAATGTGCGTATCTTCATGGAAGCAGAAAACATCTATACATTCACAGCAAAGAACTATATTGGTTTCGATCCGGCAGGAATAGATGCCGACGGCTTCCAATGGTGGAACTATCCGCAGGCCCGCAGCTTTTTGTTCGGCATCACAGTAGAAATTTAAAGAAAGGAGAATAATCACGATGAAAAAACATAAATATTTAATATTAGGAGCAGCGTTCATATTAGGGTTGGGAAGCTGTAGCCTTGACACCGAAATATACGACAGCAAAGACGGTGAAACAGCTTATACAACGTTGAAAGACATTGAAAACAGTTTGAACGGTGTCTATTACCGTGTGGGAGACTATTATTTCCTGGGCAATTGTGCCACGACAATAGGTGACTTCTGTAGCGGCATAAGTACCGGAAGCGCATCGAGCGGACACATGTATAATTACAGTGCTTTTACGTTTACAAGTACAGAAGATGAACTTGAGGGAATATGGAGCTACGGCTATAAAATCGTAGTGGGAACCACCGAAACCATCAATGCTGCCAAAGAGCTTATGGAAAATGGCTCTATACTGGAGAGTGAACAGCCGACGGCTTACAATTACATCGCGCACTTGTATGCATTGAAAGCGCTGGCAAACTATTATCTTGTCAATATGTTTGCATTGCCTTATTCCGAATCCAACAAATCCCAACTTGGAATTATTGTTATCGATACAGAAGTTCCCGAAGCTTTTGCATCGGTGAGCCGGGGCACTGTCGAAGAGACTTACGCACAAATTACCAAAGACATCCAATCTGCAGAAGACGCTTTTGAACAAGCCGGCTCAGCCGTAAGTTCGTCATCGTACAATTCTGCTTATTACATGGGGACAATGGGACTTCAGGCATTAAAAGCCCGTGTGTATATGGCATTGGGACAATATGACATTGCAGAAGCAGCTGCCAAAGAAGCTATTGCACAGAAAGGAAATGGAGCCGGAGATGCTACGGATAATGTACCCGGTGCAGAAACGTATGTTTCCATGTGGGGAGATGTAGTCGCTACCGATGAAGACCTCTTTACCATTAAAAAATCCGAGGATGACGGTCTTTATGCCAATTCCATCAACACTTTGTATGGCAGCTATTACGCCACTATACAAAACAATGTGATCGACAAGTTTGGAGAAAATGATATTCGCGCCCAATTGTTTACGGCAAGTGAGGGGGGAGGCACGACTACTGCTAAGTTTGTCGGTAAGTCATCAACGGCTGTCTGCAACATTCCCGTTTTCCGCAAATCGGAAATGTCCCTTATCATTGCTGAATGTGAAGCCCGCAACGGAAATATCACAGAATCACAGAATTATCTGATGTTTACTGCCAAGCGTGACTTGGACATCACATCCACCGATGACCTTCCCGCTACTGTAGACGGACTGTTATCTTTTATTTCGGAAGAACGTGTCCGCGAGTTTGTTGCCGAAGGACATCATTTCCAAGATGCACGCCGTATGGGAGAACTGGTATCCGGCGACAATTTCCAGAATTGGGATATCCAACAATTTGTGTTCCCGATACCTGAAGCCGAAATAGAAACAGGTACAGGATGCCAACAAAATGAGAATTGGAGTGATAACCTTCCTGATATGTAATCAT
>CAZAUU010000095.1:0-4287 GCA_964488405.1 uncultured Phocaeicola sp. | reverse complement strand
TGGGACAATGAATATCTCTTGAAAATTCTGAAGAATTAGATGCGTTTGCCCTGAAGTCAGGAATCAAATATTTCATTTTATGGTCTTTTTTGTTTATGGTTTCGCAAAAATAACAAAGATTTTTCGTTTTTTTTACTATGGATAAACCCGATTTTTGCCCGTTTGGGATTCCATCTGGAAAGTTGGTCAGTAGCAATCTTGTCAAAATATTCCGTTCTGAAGAGGTTCAGCCAAAGTCCCGAACCGGGAGTGATAGCTATGGTAATAGAGAAAGTTGTTTCCCTCCTTATAAAAAATCTATTGAACCTGGATTATGGGTCTTTACATCTTTACGGCTCATACAGCAAAGGCAATCATGAGGAAATAGCAACATTGACTTGGAGCAAATCGGAGTCAGCTTTTTTTATCTTGTATGCTTATTTGTCATCTACTTAAGATTCATTTATAAATCATTGTTGTTCCTGTATTGTTTGGGCGACATACCAGTGTACCGCTTAAAGTATTTCCCGAAGAATGAGATGTCGGGGAAATTCAGCGAGTAGGCTATTTCCTGGATAGTCTGTTCCGTCAGCTTGAGTTTGGCCTGCGCATCCTTTATCACGAATACAGATATGATTTCTGTCAGCGTTTTCCCTGTGGCCTTTTTGACGGTGGTGCTGAGGTGTTGCGGAGACAAGTGCATCTTATCAGCATAAAACGATATGCTTCGTTCTTTTTTGTAATTCTTTACAATGATACGCACCAGTTCCTTCACGATTTCCTGGCTGCGTGTGTTGTTCTGGGGGGCGGCCGGTAGATTCTCCCGGTAGATATTCCCTAATTCGATGAGTAATTGGCTGTAAATAAGAGGAATCTGTTCGTCTTTTACGAAAACATGACCCATGTCCATCCCTTTTATCAGCACTTTGAAATAGTTGTAAAAGATGTTGGCCACTTTGGAATTCAGTCTGATGACCGGACACTCTAGAATGAAAGGGATATATTGGGCGGTATCCGGAAACAGGAAAGGGTGTTGCAGTAGTTTGGAGGAGAATCCGATAAAAGCAAAACGGCAGTCTGGAGTATATTCCGTGATTTGCACAAACTGGTTTGGGTAGATGGTCGCAATCGAATCCTTCTTCAGGTCGTATCTGGTAAGATGGATTAGTATCTTGCATTTTCCCCTGATACATAGTAAAAATAAGCATCCCGGCATTTGCGAAGGGGTTTCAAACAACTTTTTGATGTTGCCCGTAACATCAATGCCGGTTATAATATTTGTACCTTCAGGGATAGAAGCCAGGGAATTTAATTGAGTCATCTATTTTTGTATTTTATTTTCCAAGCAAATATAATTTTTTTCCAAAACAGTTCCAATATGGTAGCTTTGCTTTTTTGAGAATTTTGTATAATCACCCGGAAAAATGTATTTATATCTTCCGCCTCCTCCCGAAAGAGGCACGCACACGCCGCAGGATTTTCAGTCCTGTCATGATGCCATCGTATGCAGCGATGCCTGTGTTGATGTGTTGCATCAGGCCACTCAGTTTGCCCTTGTTATCCTGTGGGGCAAAGAGGTCTTGTGCAAGTTGTTGCATACGGTGTTTCGATTTTTCCGCCTCTTTTTTCTTTTCCTCCCGGAGTCTGCGGATGGTTCTTATATTGTAATGAGGTGAGAATTGCGTATTCATTGTGGATCTTTTTTGTTGGAGTCATCAAGGAATAAGTGTGCCAAGAAATTTGCTATTGGTTGGAAAATCAAATAGTTACGGAAATAGTAGATGATAAAGGCCACCATTATCAGTATGGATCCAACGATGGCGTAGGCACTTGTCAGGCTGTCTGTAACCGAAGAAAGGACATATACCAGCATAAACGAGAAATAGAAAAGTGCCATTATTCCCAGCATGAGCAGGATGAAAGCCAAGGTCAGGGTGGAAAGCAGGATAATAAGTTTTTCCAGCACGTCCAACTTGATGTATTCCCCTTGTAGTTTGATGTATTTTCTGAATTCCTTGAACAAGTCTTGCAGGTTGTCTATACTTTTGTCATTGGCAAACATCATGTCTCTTTTCTTTAAAGTTTGGAAATTAAAAGGTGCGTCAAATTTGAATCCTGATTCAAGTTCTGACACACCTTCACTTTACGGATGCTGTCAAGCATCTTTTACTTCTTCCGCAATCTGGTCTACCAGGTCGTTCATTTCATCGCGGTTCAGACGGATACCCTTTTTGCGCAACAATTCGGCTATCTTGCTACGGGTGTCAGTGCCCTTTTCAGGTGCGAACAAAATACCTGCTACTGCTCCTATTGCGATTCCGCCCAAGAATGCAGCTACTACGTTCAGTGTTTTCATAAGAAATGTTTTTTAATTGTTACATTTACAAATGTAGGAAATTTCTGACAATAAATTTGTGTCCCACCAAGAAATCTTTTATGAGAAATGGTATCCCTTTAATATTAACAGATTTTAATAGGCTTGCTTGACATATATTGCTATTTTTGCATTTAAAACGTAAACAGAATATTAACGGAATAACCGAAATTAATAAACAATAAAAAATTCAGAACACAATGAAGAAAGTCGTTGTATGGGGAATGGGATTGTGTGCCTTTGTGGCATTATCTTCCTGCAAATCAAGCGAAAGCGCGTATAAGAGGGCTTATGAGAAGGCAAAGCAACAAGAGTTGGTAGAAGCCGCCACGAGTGAAGCGCCGGTTGAAATGGTGGTGCCTGTGGCTCCGGTAGAACCTGTTGCTTCTCCCGTTCAGGAAACGGCACCCGTGCGTGAGGAAAAAGTGGAGTTGGTATCAGGCAACGGGCTGAAGGCATACAGTGTAGTGTGCGGAAGTTTTGGCATTAAGGCCAATGCGGACGGGCTGAAGAACCAAATGGATCTTGAAGGGTATGACGCAAAGGTGGTTTACAATGCCGAAAGGAACATGTACCGTGTTGTCGTCGGGTCGTACGACACGTACAGGGAAGCTGCGGTGGCACGTGATGCGTTCAAGGCCAAGTATCCCAGCCGTAAGGATTTCCAGGAAGCATGGTTGCTTTATACAAAATGATGCTGATATTGCAAATAAGCTGGAAATAATATCCGATAATTCATATTTGAAGCGGTAGTCGTCTGTGCTATCGCTTTTTTTTGTTAATTTTGCGCGTAAAAATTCAATTAGGTCAACGGAACATGGTGAAAGTAAAGTGGATATTGGGCATGCTTATGGTATTGCCAATCGGGATGGCTGCACAGGAAAAAGTCGTACCTCTCAAATATGGGGATATGGAACAGTGGATTACCCGCAAGATTCATGAGTCCAGCATCATCGGAGGCGAAACAAAATTACTCTATGAGTTGGGTCCCCAACAGGAAATCGATGGAAATACGCCGTACATCAATTTGGGAGGATCGCCTTGGGGAAATTCGAACGTCATGGCAAAAGTAATGGGCATTGTAAAGACCAATACCAGTGTTTATCCCGAGCAGAGGGGCGATGGTTTTTGTGCCCGTATGGAGACACATATCGAAAGTGTGAAGGTGCTTGGGTTGGTCAACATTACTGTCCTGGCATCCGGATCGATGTTTTTGGGTGATATGAAAGAACCCATTACCGGGACGAAGGAAGGCGAGAAGGCATTGAATATTGGTGTGCCTTTCACTTCGCGCCCCAAGGCGGTGCGTTTCGATTATAAGGTGAAGATGTCGGGTGAGCCTGACCGTATTCGCTTGACCGGATTCAGCCGTAAAGGGGTGGTGCCGGGACAAGACTGTGCCATCATGACCTGCTTGCTCCAGAAGCGTACCGAGGATGCCGACGGGAACATCATAGCCAAGCGTGTAGGAACGGCAGTGATACGTTACAGCGAGTCCGAAGACTGGCACAATGGGGCTACTTACGAAATCATGTACGGTGATATATCCCGGTCGGAGGTTTATGATGAGGAATTGATGTGTTTGGGAGTAGGTAATTATCATGCTCGCAACAGCAAGGAAGAGAGTAAGTTGATTCAGGAAGACGGATGGGCGGATGCCGATGAGACCCCGACACACCTCATCCTACAGTTCACTTCCAGCTTGGGAGGCGCTTTTGTCGGTTCGCCTGGCAATACGTTCTGGATAGACAATGTTTGTCTGGTTTATTGAATTGCCTATAATTTTTGTTTCATCTGTTTTTGTCAGAAGAGAATGGGGAAAGGTGGATTGCAGGGGATAAGGCGTGTCGTGCTGGTCGGTGCGGGCAATGTGGCCACGCAGATGGGCATGGCTCTGTGCGGTGCGGGATATGAAATAGTCCAGGTATTCAGTC
>CAZAUU010000094.1:0-4371 GCA_964488405.1 uncultured Phocaeicola sp. | reverse complement strand
ACCAAAAGGCACTGCTGGCTCAGTTACTGCAAGTTTATTTTTACGGACTACCTGTCCCTATCCGATTTTGCTTATTTTCTTCAGCTTTTCTTCGTCTATAAGTTTGATTTTCCGCCCATCGATAATGATGAGTTTTTCGTTTGCGAAATTGGACAATGTACGGATAGCATTGGAAGTGGTCATGTTGGATAAATTGGCAAGGTCCTCACGCGAAAGGTAGATACTCAACGTGCATCCGTCTTCCTCCAGTCCGTACGTATCTTTCAGGAACAGGAGTGATTCGGCAAGGCGCCCCCGTATGTGTTTTTGGGTCAGGTTGACTGTACGGGCATCCGATATGCCGAGGTCTTTGGACAACTGGCGGATGAAGAACATTGCCAAGGTAGCATTTTCCAGAATCAACCCGGTAATAATCGACATGGGAATCAGGCACATCGTAGAAGGCTCGAACGCGGCAGCCGTCGTAACGAAATCCTCCCCTGCAAAATAAGCACGGTAAGCAAAATATTCCTTGTTTTTTATGACCCGGATAATCTGGCTGCGCCCCCCTACCCCGTCCTTGTAAATCTTTACCTTACCGCTTAACAGGCACATCAGATACTTTGGAGTTTCCCCTTCGCAATAAATGATTTCGTTTTTTTTGTACCGCTGGATAATAAAATTCTGTGCAAGATATTCCCGTTGAGCCTCCGTAAGGGGCTGCCATAAATCAGGGATACTTTCAGCGATTTCGATTTCCGTTAATTCCTTCTTGACCATAAATGCTATAAAACCATGTTGTAAAGCACAAAGGTAATAAGAAAAAATGAAAATCTTTATTTTAAACATTAAAAAAATACCTCGCAGACGCGAGGATTATTTATATTTGCTTTTACAATGCGAAAGCAAGAAAACACATACAGACTCGTGTTCTGGATAGGATTGTTCTGGCTCGCAACAGCCTGTCCAGCAGAGGGAAAAGCCTATACCCAAGGGGCAGCTTTACCCGACAAGCCCCATGTCCCCGATTCCATATTGGAGCACATATTCCAGCTGGCTTCCTCGTATGCCGCAGAGGTAAAGGAGTTTGAGGCTGATTTGTACCTGAAAGGCAAATTACAGATACACAAGCAGAATCGCATTATCAAGTACGTCCCCTCCATGTTCCGTTTCGAAAAGGGAGTCGACCAATACATACACGAATCTATCAGCGAACTGCACTATACGGCCCCCAACATCTACGACAGGAAGGTAAGGGCAGCGGCAACGACTTTTCCGGGAAGGGAGAGCCGTTTTTTTGATATTATCGACTTCCTGAAAATCAACCTGTATTCCCCTTCTACCATGGAAGACAGGATTCTTTCACCACTGAACAAACAGTCGAGCATGCATTACAAATACCTGCTCGATTCGGTCGACTACCGACGGGAAGGGGCTATATACAAACTCCGTATCTCCCCGCGTTACCGGAGCACACAGCTGCTGGAAGGTACCTGCTGGATATCCTCTGCAGACTGGAGCATCCGGTACATGGATTTCCGTGGACAATACGACCTGACTGATTTCCATTTCACCATGTACATGGGCGATACCAAGGAGACAAAGTACCTGCCCGTTCTGTTGAACTTGAATATTATCTTCAAGTTCTTGCGCAACAACCTGGAAATGGACTATACCGGATGGTTGACTTACCGGAACGTAAAGTTGCGCCACGAGGGAGAAGATTTATTGGAATGGCTAAGGGGAAAAAGGCGATACGACCTGTCGCGATCTTATACACTGACTTGCGATACGACCCGCTTGATGCAGGAACGGGACTCCTTTGCCCGTATCCGCCCACTGCCGCTCAGCGATTCGGAAGACAGCCTGTACCGGGCTTTCGACGAGCGCAGGCGCATCAGGCCCGAAGACACACTGAAAATACATACCAAGTTCAAGAAGAACCTGGTGTTTCTCGGACAGATGGGCGATGCACTGATCAGCAGCTACGACATCGACATGAACAAGGTAGGAAACATTTCGTGTTCGCCGCTCATCAACCCGCTGCTCATCAGCTACAGCCACCGTAACGGTATTTCATACCGACAAGAGTTCAAATACAACAAGCTGTTCCACAACGGGAAGCTGCTGCACCTGGTGCCTCAGATAGGCTACAACTTCACAAAGAAAGAATTTTACGCCAAAGTGGACGGGGAATATGTGTACAACCCCAAAAAGCATGGAGCACTTTACGTAAGTGTGGGAAACGGTAATCGCATTTACAGCAGTGTGGTAGTCGACCAGCTCGAGGAACTTTCGGACAGCACCTTCAGTTTCGACGGGCTGGACCTGGATTACTTCAAAGACGTTTACGTAAATGTCTCACACAACATTGAAATCGTGAACGGGCTGACCCTGTGGACGGGCGTGGCACTGCATTGGCGCCATGCAGTCAACGGTACCCCCGAAGTGGCCGAACGTGTGCGGCTGAACTATAACAGCTTTGCCCCCCGCGTGCGTATCGAATGGACTCCCGGCATGTATTATTACATGAACGGCAACCGCAAAATCAATGTCGGCTCCCGCTTTCCCACCTTCTTGCTTGATTACGAACAGGGTATCCGCGTGCTCCATAATTCGGGAACCTACCAGCGCTGTGAACTTTCTGTCGAACAGAAGATAAGGGTACACGACCTGAACACGATTGCCTACCACGTGGGAGGGGGGTTTTTCACAGATCAAGAAGACATGTACTTTGTGGACTACGTCAATTTTGCCGACCGCAATCTGCCACAGGGATGGAACGACGATATCGGAGGAACCTTCCAGATGCTGGACTCGCGCTGGTACAACTCCGCCACCCACTACATACGTGGCAATATGACCTACGAAACCCCTTTCCTGTTGCTATATCCCGTAAGCAAAATGCTTTCTTTCGTGCAAAAGGAACGGATTTATGCAGGCATTCTTTTCATGCCCCACCTCAACCCCTACGTTGAGCTGGGTTATGGCATAGGAACCCATTTATTCGACTTTGGTGTATTTATCGGGAACGAGCAAGGCAAGTTCAGCTCCGTAGGTTGCAAGTTCACGTTCGAGTTGTTCAACCGCTGACTTCTGTCCCTGCCCGCAACCGTACAAGACGGGACAGGCAATGCACACGAATCCGGACGGATTCTTTGCTTTTTGGAAGGAATTATCCGGATAAATACTTACTTTTGCCTGCAGAAACAAATGATTTTTTACTAAAAAACAAGCCATGATCCGAAATGTCCGTCCGCAAGATGCCTGTGCCATATCCCGCATCTACAACTTCTATATAGCAAATACCACCGTCACTTTCGAGATAGATCCCGTAAGCGAGGAGGAAATGCGCGAGCGCATCCGTGCCATCTCCGGGCGGTATCCTTACCTTGTCGATGAGACAGACGGAGAAATCACAGGATACTGTTATGCCCATGCGTGGAAAGAACGCGCCGCCTACCGGCAGACAGTAGAAACCACTGTCTACGTAGCCCACGGGACACAACGGAAAGGTATAGGAAACAGGCTGATGCAGTCGTTGATGGACGGATGCCGACAGGCAGGTTTCCATTCACTCATTGCCTGCATCACCGAAGACAACCTTGCCAGCCGCAACTTCCACGAAAAGTTAGGATTCCGCCTTGCCTCCCGTTTCCACGAAGTTGGCTTCAAGTTCGGAAAGCAACTGGGGGTTGTCGATTACCAGCTGATGCTGGAATAACCTTTTCGCCATCTGAAAATAATTAGGGACATTCATTAAATACCACAAAATTCGCCAACTAATTCGCAATGCTTTGTATATGAATTAGTTGGCTTTTTTGTACTTTAGGTATTCCCCCGCAAATAAGGTTTGGCAGGCTTCATTCGGTGTTTCCGTTTGACAGCATCGCGAAAGAAGTTGGTCTGTCGAAACAACGTCTGGGACGCAGGAGCTGTTTCAGTCCTTCCGCAAAGATCGCTTTTATGGTACTGAAGGCCTACACAGGATTATCAGAAACGGCTTTCAGTCATCAGAAAGGTACTTGTCGAAGAAAAAGAAATGTTTGAAGGCCGGAAGGTCAGTGACCGCATAGTCAACATGGACCGTCATTATGTTCGTCCTATCGTAAGAGGCAAGGAAACAAAGTCTGTCGAGTTCGGTGCGAAGGTAAACAACATACAAGATAGACGGCATATCGTTCATCGAACACATCTCATTCAAGGCTTTCAATGAAGGTATACGCCTGAAGGACTGTATCCGCATGCAGCAGAAACTTATGAACGTAAGGGTAAGATAAGATGTATTGCTTTTTGTTAATTGAAAATTTAAGAGGATGTAAATTAAACTGTGTCAACAAAGAATAAAATATTAACTTTGGTAACACAGTTTTTTTATGAAAGAAGAGTTTG
>CAZAUU010000093.1:0-4457 GCA_964488405.1 uncultured Phocaeicola sp. | reverse complement strand
TTCAAAATTGGACAAGGAGTGCATATTATCCGAAAAAGACTTATCTTTGTCTACTTTTTTATTTATGATATTTATGACCCCTAATATTCCCACCTATGCGAAAACCCCTTACCCATGCCCAGTGTATCCTCCTCGCCCTGCTTTGGGCGGCGCTCTGTTTTATTGTTCTCACCTCCGTTTCCCGAATTGATGGTATGCTGGTGCTTACTATCCTGATATCAGGCGCATTGGTGTTCATCCCCATCGTGAAGTCGCTGAAGAAAGACTGAAAAGGAATTGCCCTGCCTGCTTATAAGTCCAGATAGGCTTTAAACTTCTCCACGCTGGTGTTCATGATGAGATCCTCGGGGAATCCGGTTTCTTCTATCAGCTGCAGGGCATAGTCGTAACTGGCAATGTCGAAGGAGATGTGTGCATCACTGCCTAAAATGACGGGGACTTCGTATTGCTTGCACAGGCGGAGGATTTCCAGGTTGTTGGGGCGTGCCTCCACTTTCCCCCGACAGGGACGGAGCGATGAATTGTTGATTTCAAGTAGCGTGTGGTGTTCCTTGGCTGCCAATACAAGGGGCTCGAAAAGAAGCTTTGCCGTTCCGTCCCCGGGATGGCTGATGATATGGATATAAGGATTCCCGATGACGTGCAGCATGCCTTGGGTGTTCTCTTCGGGCGTACCGCCTTGATAGCACAGGGAATGGATGCCTGCAATGCGCAGGTCGAGCCGGTTGAGGTAAGACTCGTCCAGGTCGATGTTACCCCTGCAGTCGAGGATATTGATTTCCGCTCCCAAAAGCAGGTCTATCCCGTACAGCCGGCGGGGTACGATATACAGGTTGCGGAAATAAATGGGGGTGCATGTCCCCGGGATACTTGGGGCATGCTCGGTGATACCCAAAAGCTTCAGGCCTTTTCCGGCAGCCTCCTGCACCATCTCCTGCAAGGTGCTGAAGGCATGTCCGCTTACCACCGTGTGAGTGTGTACATCTAATTCTATTTTCATTATTTCTTCCTTCTTTACATCGGGTCCACGTCATAATAGACCAGCAGGGAGCGAAAACGTTCATTTTCCGTTACAGTCCGCTGAATCTGGCGCAGGTATGCCCGCACTTTCGGCATGGACACCTGCCGTTCAACCTTTACGACGATTTTCCTTATATACAATGCCTGGATGCGCGACACTGGAGGCTGGTCCGGTCCCAGCACACGTCCGGCCAGTCCGTAGCGAAGGTGTTGCGCCATGAAGGCTGCCGCCTCATCCGCCACCTCCGGCTTGCGGTGCTTGAGGTAGACATATACCAGGCGGGAAAAAGGCGGGTAATGGAAAAGCTCCCGCTCCCCTATCTGTTCGCGGTACATGCCTTCGTAGTCGTTCTCCACCACTTCACGTATCAGGGGCAAATCGGGCGACCTGGTCTGCAAGATGACCGTGCCCCGTCCGTTTTTCCGTCCGGCACGTCCCGCCACCTGGGCCATCAGCTGGAAGGCGCGTTCGTAGGAACGGAAGTCGGGATAGTTCATCATCGAATCGGCATTCAGGATGCCCACCACGCTGACACGGTCGAAGTCCAGTCCCTTCGAAACCATTTGTGTGCCGATGAGTATGTCGGTCTTTCCCTCTTCAAAGTCGGTGATGATACGTTCGTATGCCGCACGGGTGCGCGTGGTATCCAAGTCCATCCGTGCCACACGAGCTTCGGGGAATATCGTCTTTATGTCGTCTTCCACCTTTTCGGTGCCGAATCCGCGCCCTGTCAGTTCCACACCTCCGCATGCCGGGCATGCCTGAGGCACCGGGGAGGTATAGCCGCAATAATGGCATGTCATCCGGTTCAGCCTCTTGTGGTAGGTGAGGCTCACGTCGCAGTTCCTGCACTTGGGTACCCAGCCGCATGTGCGGCACTCTACCATCGGGGCAAAACCACGCCGGTTCTGGAAAAGAATCACCTGCATCCGCTGTTCCAATGCTTCCCTGACCTTCTGCAGCAGGAGTGGCGAGAACCGGGATGTCATCAGTTTCTTGCGTGCCAGTTCCTTGGTGTCGACCACTTCGACAAGCGGAAGCAGGAGCCGTTGGTGGCGTTCGGTGAGGCGCACCAGCCCGTATTTGCCATGCTGTGCATTGTAGTATGTTTCGATGCTGGGCGTAGCTGTGCCCAACAGGGTCTTGGCTCCATATATTGAGGCAAGTACCATCGCCGCGTTACGTGCATGGTAGCGCGGGGCCGGCTCCTGCTGTTTGTAGCTTGTTTCGTGCTCCTCATCCACAATCACCAGCCCTAACCTGCTGAATGGCAAGAAGACAGACGAGCGCACCCCCAATACGACATCACAGCCTTGACTGGAAAGCAACTTCTGCCAGATTTCCACCCGTTCAGCATCGGGGTACTTGGAATGGTAGACACACAACCTGTTGCCGAATACCCGCCTGAGACGTTCGGTAATCTGTGTAGTCAGGGCTATTTCGGGCAGCAGGTACAATACCTGTTTCCCTTCGCGAAGCACCTGTTCGATGAGGTGCATGTAGATTTCAGTCTTGCCGCTGGATGTCACACCGTGCAACAGGCAGATTTCTTTCGTGGCAAAAGCCTCGGTTATTTCTCCGAATGCCCGCTGCTGTGCCTCGCTCAGCGGATTCAGCGGGACGGTGCTTTCTTCCCCTTCCGGCAACCTGCCCGTATGCTGCAGACGGATTTCGAACACCCCTTTTCCGACCAGCCCATTGCATACGGCCGGTGTGGCGCCCGAAGCCTGAAGCAGTTCCTTGCGGGAGACAGGTTTGGGGGGACAGCCCGGACGTGCCCAGCCGGACAGTTCGATATATTTCATCAATACGGCCAGCTGCTTGGGTGCACGAGCCAGTGCATCAAACAACTGATGGACATCTTCCTCCGTGCGTACCGCATCCGTGAAGCGGACAAAAGTCTCCATGCGGGGTTTGTAACCTCGTTTCAGCTCCTCCTTTATATATATAGCCTCTTTTGCCAGCAGGCGGTTGACCACCGGAAGCACGTTCCCGATGCCGGTATGCTTTTCCAATTCGGTAAGGGTCTGGTCGTCATTGCGGCTTAACACATCAAGCACACGCTGTTCCCTTTCGGGCAAGGAGGACTGCGCCACGAAGTCAGGATTGCATGTCACCCGTGTCTCGCTTTCCAACTTCATGCCCGAAGGCATGGAGGCCTTGTAGACCTCGCCTGTCGTGCAGAGGTAATAGTCGGCGACCCATTGCCAAAACCGGAACTGGCACCCTGACACAACGGGATACGTATCGAGCACCTCCACGATTTCCTTCGTACTATATCCTTCAGGAGCCTGTCCATGCACACGAACCACGATGGCCGTATAAAATTTTTTCCGTCCGAAAGGCACCACTACACGCATACCTTTCTGCACCCGGCCTTCCCAATCCTGCGGGATGGTATATGTAAACAGTCCATCTACGGGCAGAGGCACTATGACATCCGCGTAAGTCAAAACAAGTAAGCCAATGAGATTTGCCAGGTATTTTTCTTTATTTCTACAATACTTTCTCCAGTTTCGAATCTTCCCAATTTGCCTAATCCGAAGTTGTAGTTCAGTCCGATTTGCAGATGCTGGATGAGTTTTACGCCCACCCCTGCATTGAACGTGGTGGTGCATTTTTCCATATCGAATGTCTGTGAGTTGACCTGTAAAACACCATGCCCCACATTGAAACCGAATTGGGGACCTACTGCTATGTATCCTCCTAATGTACTGCCCAATCCGAACGACCATTTCACGCTGACCGGGATTTCAATGGTTTTCAACTGCTCGGTGTAAGTGATGGCTTCTCCATTGCTCCATTCGTTTATCTCACCGCCTGCCTGGTTGTACAAAGCCGCCACATCCAATCCCAATCCTATCACAGGGATGGTAAACTCCGCCATGGGACCGATGAAGAACCCTGTCCGGTTGTCACCTTTGAACACATCCCCCGAGAAGGTGAGGGTAGAAATATTCAAACCGCCCTTCAACCCGAACTTGACTTGCGCCTGTGCCGGCAGTACCTTGCACATACACGTTGCCACTACAAGAGCCAATAGAACCTTTTTCATATATCAATAATGTTAATATTACATCGCAAAAGTACGGATTTGGGCAGAATCATGCAAATAAACTTCTGAAAAGTAAGTTATGGATAACAAAGAGGGCTGCCCCGTTGTGGGCAGCCCTCACAAGTTAAATCCTACAGGTCCTGCTTAATTAATCCAACGCGGGTCACCTGTACCTTGATAAATCAGTTCTTCATCGCTCACTGTAAAGTCGCCTGCATCGGCATCGGCATAGCCGGGATCGTAGGTCATACCGCTGGGGTCGTCTTCCAGGACACCATCCGACACATTGTAATAGTCATTGCCGCTGCAGCTCGGTGCATTCGTATTGCTGTTACGTGTCAGACCGGCGCAATCCGGCGTGTTGGTCAGGATGTTGTTGGT
>CAZAUU010000092.1:0-4513 GCA_964488405.1 uncultured Phocaeicola sp. | reverse complement strand
GCCATGTCTTTTATTTTTCTGCAATACATTGCCCGTAAGTCATTATCATTGAGTTTCTCTCTGCGTGTTTCCGTATTCAATACCTATTTCCCTTAAACTTGTGCTGCAATATGGCGTAACCATACTATAACTTTGCAAAATAAAATCATATCGGATAAACCATATCATTATGGCTGAACTTTCTGTCAAGTATAAAAGCATATCAAAAGGAGTAAAAGAACTTGGTTCAAAAGTGCCGGCTCAGCTAGCCACAGATACCGCCCGTTCGTTGGAGAAACTACGAGATGCCTTGGGTGGAGATGTGAGCGGTTTTGTGGCCAAAAGGCTTCATTTTTCGCGAGAGGAATTGTTTGAGTCACTGGCTGCGGAGCAGATAGACAGCGTAGCCATGGCCATATACAATATAGAAATGCGTAGCCAGTCTGTCGTCATTGGCGATCAAACCGGTATGGGAAAAGGACGTCAGGCCGCAGCGATGATACGTTATGGAATGCTGTGGGGATACCTGCCTGTATTCTTCACTGACCGCTATACTCTTTTCAGTGATATGTACCGTGACTGCAAAGCTTTGGGCATACAGGAAGCCCGTCCGTTGATTGTAAACAGCGGTGTGTCGGTCGTGGACTTTGATAAGGTAGTAGAGCCTGCTGCGGCGGACAATGATCTTGATGAAATGTGGTCACCTTTTGTCGAGGACAAAGAGGAAGCAGATGAAAGCCTGCTGATGGATGTATATCAGAAACAGTACGAAGTAGTCTACAGATCATTGAAGAAGCGGGAAATGGAAATTATTTACCGCAAAATGGACATACCAACAGACTGTTATGAATATCTGATGATAACATATTCGCAACTTAAAGACGCAAAGAAAGATCAGACAAGACTCGATTTTCTCAAATCGCTTTGTGAAAAACACCGGCTACTCTTCATCTTTGACGAGGCACATCGCAGCAGCAGTGTTTCAGCAGGCAATGTATCAGTCATCACTCAATGTATAAATTCCATATTGGAAGAAAATCAGAACGCTCAGTGTGTTTTTCTTTCGGCTACTTTTGCCAAACGTCCGGAATGCATGATTACCTTCATGCAGCGCACAATGCTTAAGGCTCTGGCCACAAAATCTACCCTTCGAAAGGCATTCGCAAGCGGAGGGGTTCCAATGCAGGAATATGTTTCGGCCACTTTGGCCGCCGGGGGACAGATGATAAGGCGTGAGCACTCAAATGAAAGAATACCCGCACCTGTCTATACATACCTTGATGATGACAATGTAGAACATTCCGAATTGTTCGACCGGGTAATGTATTGGTTCCGCGAATTGGTTACATTGTCACAAATGGTCAGCGAGGCCATAACTCTAGCACACCTTTGTCAACTTATAGCAGTTGAATGGGGATGCTACCCTACCCGCAGCCAACTGTTTTATATAAACAAGGTGCTTCTTCTGGCTCTGAAGGCCCGATACATTGCCGATGCAGCTGTGGGAGAAGTGCGGCAAGGCCGCAGTGTGGTGATAGGCATGAGCGACACTCTGGAATGCGTGTTGCAGGATGTGGTGAAAGATGAAAACAACCATTGCAATGGGAACTTTTCCACCATACTGCTGCGACTCTTGGAAAAAACCGTAAAAGACACCAGATCCGGCCAAAGTATTTTTGACCTTAAATTCCCCGATGACGATCTGGGAGCGGCCGAAGTCAAAAAAGCAATCGCAGGGATCCACGATTTCTATCACCTTTTGAAGCAGGGCATTCAGGAAGAAATATTTCATCTTCCGCTTTCTCCGATAGATGTCATCCGTCAACTGATAACAGATGAGACATTCGAGGCACCTGACGGTCGCTTTATCAATATCCGTTTCGAAGAATGTACAGGGCGTGCACACCGGTTGGAATATATCTGTCCGGATGGTCAGGATAATTTCAGAGCGGCAACTGTCATACCCCGCCGCAAAGTGCACAGCAACCATATTTTCAATGACTTTCAGAACAACAAGCTTGACGTCATTCTAATCAATGCCTGTGGAGCCATCGGTGCAAGCGCCCATGCCATAGCCACGGCAGAAGTGCCTGAAGAACAGGTACGTCAACGCAAGATGTTCATTGTGCAAACCGATCTTGACGTGAACATTGATTTGCAGAAGCGCGGACGGATCAACCGCACGGGACAACGGGCCGATTTGCCTCCTCTTTACGAGTACATCATCACTTCGATTCCATCAGAGAAACGTCTTAACATGATGCTGCGAGCCAAACTGCGTTCGCTGAGTGCCAATACGACAGCCAATCAGGATCAGGATCGGATGCAGGCCGACTTCATCGACTTGAGCAACAAATACGGCAATCAGGTAGCAAGAGAGTACCTTGAATCTCATCCGGAACTGGCATTTGTTCTGGGTCTGAAGCCGTCTCCAAGCCTTACGGCAAGCCGCCTGATGGCACGTCTTGCCATGCTCAGTGTGACTGCCCAGCAAGAAGCCATTGATGAGCTGTTCACCTCCTACCAGACACTGGAAACAGAGTTGCGGCGCATAAACCAATGGGATCTGGAGCGGGAGCACCGGGATTTTGAGGCAGTATTCGTATGCGAAGAATTTTTCACGGCTTCTCTCGATGACTCAAGACTGGGTGGAGGTTCATACCTCACGACCTATCGTTGCCGGCACCGTACCTTCCCCTATGATTCCAAAACGCTTCTGGCGGCTGTAGATGAAGCTGGGAAACGATACGGCAAACCGTTCAATGAGAATGAAGACTTGCAGAAAGAAGTTGAAGATTATTACAGATTGCAGCGCAAAAGACAGAGAGAACGCACCGCACAGCGTCAGGAAATATTAACAAAGAACGCGCATGATTCTCTGAAAAAATATATCACGAACGACATTCTGGTTGACGGACTTATATCGGCTGCACAACATCCATATGAAGAATGGCATGCCGACGCAGAACAGAAAGTACGGAGATTCCTGAGGAAAGATGCCGTGCTGCGCCGTCTTAAGTCCTATTCGAACGAATGGCAGGCCAACAGGCAACGTTTGGAAAAGAATCTGAAGAAAATTGCAGAGGAAGGCATGCGGCTACGTACTGTCTTGTCCGCCGCTATCCTTGGCTATACTTATGACATGAGAAGCTGTGTAGAACCAGAGATAGAATGTGATCGTATTCTGGGAGTCCTGAAAGATATACGCTTCGGAAAAGAGCCCGACAGGAAATTCCTCCCCGGCAGGGTTGAACTTGTTTTCGCCCTTTCCGCCGGTATGCGGGAAATATCCATAAACCTTGTCCATACGGAAACGAACAGCAATTATTCAAAGCTGAAAGGGATATTATTGACGCCAGGACAAGTGCAACCGTTCCGTGCCGACCTATGGGATTCGGAGATAGCCAAGAACAACAATCGGGTGATTAAACGCAAGATAGTCACCGGAAACATCCTCGGAGCCTATTGTCATCCTGCCGTTGCCAAATTGAACCCACGCTTCATAACTTTTACTCTCGCACCTGACAAACATGGGAAAAAGAAGATCGTACACGGACTTCTGATGCCTCTTGACGAGAAACTGCTGCGAAGCGTACTCGATACGGTAACCCTGCCTCTTTCCGAAGGTTTGCGTTATGCCAATTCCATTTCTACCGTTTATCCTATAACAGGATTGGAAGTCGGCTTTTCGCTTATGCCAGTCCGTGATTCTGAAAACAATGCATTGAAATTCTACATAAGTGTGGATGATAAAAGCTCCAGATTATTTGAGGATACGGAATATGACTCCATACGAACCATGTTCAAGGCTGAGCCGATAACTGCATTCCCTTCAAGGACAAAACCTGCGGGTAATTTAAAACATAACAAGGCACGTATGAGATATTTTACGGAGAACCTCGAATACGACAGCGAGACGATGCAGTGTATCATTTCCTTTTGGGTAAAAGCCAAAGCCGCAATAGTAATCCCGCGCCATCAGATAACAATAGGCGAGATGAAGCAGATGGAGGCTCTGTCGCAACGTGAAGAAGATATGGCATGGCCTGTACTCGATTGGCAGAATGAGGCGCAACCTCCCCTGCCTCCATCACGAAAAGAAGTGCTTCTACGTATAACCCCGCCAATGTCAAATAGAATATGTGGCGGAAAGGAAGTCTCGTCCTACTCTCCATTTGTAGCCCTTTGCAAGGCTACAATGGAAGTGGAAGGCCGCAGTATGAAAGAAACATCGACAAGGTTAAATGTCAAGGCCCTGTATTTCAAGTGGCGGAGTTACAGAGACGGTAGCGGTGAAGAGCACGGATTGCGGAGAGCAGTCCTGAAAGAACTGTACAGGTTATTGACAGAACCTGCCGACAATATCCGGTTGGCCTGTTATGACAGGATAAACCGTGTCGCCGACAAAGAACATCTCGATGCCGTGGCCATCATGAAAGAGCGCTTCAGAGAAGAACTGCTTTTCATGGCTCCACCTCGTGAAGAGGTCAGGAAATTCCTTGAAAACTGTCCTTGCAGCAACAGTCTTGACTAT
>CAZAUU010000091.1:0-4662 GCA_964488405.1 uncultured Phocaeicola sp. | reverse complement strand
CATATGCTTTTCGCGCGTTAACCGCTGTCAGTGTATGCAAACATAGTAACTGTAAACTTTTCCCTTTCATCGGCTCCTTTCCCGAAGCCTGTTGGGGATTTACGGGTGCTTTATCCGGGAATCTATTCCTTAACGGCATACAACTGATAACCAAAGTAAAGAACAATATGAGGAACTCCCTGATGAGCGTAGCGGATAAAATTTTTTAAGGAAACGGGCTTTGATAGAAACGGTCAATGACGGGCTGAAGAACATCGCACAGATAGAGCACTCCAGGCACCGTTCTTTCAACAACTTCATTGCCAATTCATTGTCGGCTATCGCGGCATACTGTTTCTTTGAAAAGAAGCCCGCCATTGATGTGAATTTTATCAATGACGGACAACTGACCTTGTTTTGACATTATATCGAACTCACGACGTATATAGTTGCGTATTTTTAATATCGCACGGAAGCACAAAAAGAAAAAAAGGGTATCTTTGCATAACTGTAAAGCCTGCTAAATAAACTTTACAGATTCAGACAAAACCGATAATGAAAAATACAACCCAAATGAGGAACAAAACCTTTATCATAACCGTACTCGTGTGTCTGCTTCCCGTTTTATGCAAGGCACAGTTCTGCAAGCTATATACCACCTACGGGGATATCTCCAGCAGCATGATCAACGACATATACCAGGACGGGAAAGGATATATATGGATAGCCACGGACGACGGACTGAATAAATTTGACGGAGCCAAGTTTACCAGCTACAAGAACCACAGGAACGACTCCACATCGTTGCTGGGGAACCAGGTGTACAAAGTATTCCAGGATTCAAAGGGGCACCTGTACATCCTTTCCATCAAAGGGCTCCAGATATACGACTACCGGTCGGACACATTCAAAACCATCAGGGAATCGATCCCGTCCTATAACAACAAAAGCATTACAGAACTACGCAACGGCAGCATCCTGATAGCCACCAGCGGATACGGGATAAAGACCTTGTCGGACGACGGCGAAGGGAATTGCCAGGTTGAAGACTGGAGCCCTCCCCTGAACGGGCATATCATCAACGAAATCATGGAAGACAAGGACGGGAACATCTGGATCTGCACGGAATACCACGGCGTCATCAGGATTGATAAAAACGGGAAGAGGCACGATTATTCGCTTGGCATGCCCAACGGCGACCAGTTTATCAATTGCTGCACGGAGGATTCTTACGGCAATGTATACGTAGGCACTACGGGACGCGGGGTATTCGTTTACCGGGAGGCGGACGACACGTTCCGCCAAATCTTCCATTCCGAGTTCCCCATCAAGGTCCTCACACAAAAAGAACACTCCATGCTGATCGGCATCGACGGGCAAGGTATCGTGTCCTACAACATTCCGGAAAAACGCATCTCGGACACGGACTTCTACATGGACAACGTGAATATCAAGAAAAGCAAAGTGCATTCCCTCCTGATAGACAACAATGCCAACCTATGGGCAGGCATTTATCAGAAAGGCGTAGCTTTCATTCCCTCGCAAACCAACATGTTTGGCTACATCGGAAGTCTCTCGTCCATCCGGAACTGCATCGGAAGCAACTGCATCACGGCCTTGTGCGACTACGATGACGGGAAGCTCATTGTCGGGACAGACAACGACGGCATTTACCAGCTGAACGACCAATACGGGTTTATCCGCCACCTGACACCGGAATCGAACCCGAACATCCCTCCCACGGTCACGTGCCTTTTCAAAGATTCCTACAAAAAAATATGGATAGGCTCCCACCTGGGCGGACTTTCCGTCATGGACCCCGAAGGCGACAAATTCACCAAAGTGTCTTTAACAGATAAGGACGGGAACGAAATCAAACGCGTGTACAGCCTGGCGGAGGACGAGCAGAAAAGACTGTGGATCGCCACGATGGGGATGGGACTCCATCTCATGGATTTGCAAGCGCCCATCCAAAAAAACACCAACGTGTACAGCGACGAAGAACTACAGGATGTCAACCCATGGATTGATGCACTCTACCATGACCGGAACGGAAGATTATACATCGGCACTTACGACGGCATCAAATGCATAGACACCCGGAACCTGAAAGCGGCGGGTAAGGGGAAAGCCCTGCTCGGATTGATTGTCTATTCCATCGCAGAGGACCGTGACCACCGCATCTGGGTAGGTACGTCCGACGGCATCTCGGTCATGGACAAAGACCTGAATTTCATCGAACAATTCACTACGCGGGACGGTTTGCCCAACAATACCATTTTATCCATCGTGACCGACAAGAACAATGACATCTGGGTCAGTACAAACCAAGGCATTGCGAAATACGACCCGCAGAAGAAATCCTTCATTTCGTTTTATACTTCCGACGGCTTGTACAACAATGAATTCTCCAGAAATACATTCTGCCAGTACCCCGACGGCAGAATCCTGTTCGGGGGAACCAACGGAATCATTTTCTTCAATCCTGACGACATCACGGTCCGAGAGCAAAGCAAAATCAGACTCACCGGGGTCTACCTGCACGACAAGGCCGTGAACGAGCTTACGAAGTCGGGGATGTACCACGTCATCGACAGCGACATTTTCAACACGAAAGAAATCAACCTGGCACATCACGACAACTCTTTCTACATTGAATTTGCAACCGACAATTTCATCCACCCACAAGGCTACGTGTACTCCATGAACAACCAAACATGGAACTCCCTGCCCAAAGGAACTTCCCGCGTTTCATTCAGCAACCTCCCGGTAGGGAAATACGAATTCAACATCAAGGCCATCGACGGTTCTGCGGAACCGGAAATAAAAACAATAATCATCCAAATCCATCCGGCATGGTACAACTCGACCATAGCCTGGATTACCTACCTCGCCGTCATCGGCTGCATAGCCTCCGTCTTCATATACCAGACAAAGGAGAAATACAGGGCAAGGCAAGAGATGCTGAAGCACAAGCACCAGGAAGAAATCAACGAGGCAAAGCTGCAGTTCTTCATCAATATCTCACACGAGATAAGGACACCGATGTCGCTGATCATAAGCCCACTGCAGAAACTGATGGCCACCGATGGCGATGCGGAAAGGCAGAAAAGCTATTCGCTGATTGAACGCAACGCACAGCGGATACTGAACCTGATCAACCAACTGATGGACATCCGGAAAATAGACAAGAACCGGATGAAACTCCGTTTCACGGAAGTGGAACTGATCAGTTTCGTCGGCGACATCAAGGACACATTCGCCTATCAGGCTGCCAGCAAAGGGGCGCAACTGAACATCATCACCCAACTGGACAGGCTGGAAGTGTGGCTGGACCCGAACAATTTCGACAAAGTGCTCTTCAACCTGCTGTCCAATGCCTTCAAGCACATCCGGAACGACGGGAAAATCAACATCTACATCAATTCGGTCCGCGACAGCAAAGAGAAAGCCCCATTGGACAACTGTGCCGAAATCATTGTTGAAGACAACGGTTCGGGCATCAAGGAAAGCGAGATGGAACACATCTTCGAACGCTTCTACCAGGTGAACGATGACAGGTCACGCAGCAAAGGAACCGGAATCGGGCTCCATCTGTCTATCTCACTCGTGAAAATGCACCACGGCACCATTACAGTAAAGAACAATGAAAACCGGCCGGGATGCAGCTTCACCATACGCATCCCGTTAGGATGCGCCCACCTCTCACCGGAAGACATCGCCCCAACCCCTCCCGGCACCACGATACCCTCTTCATCAGAAAATCATGCGCCCCGGCACATCACGCTGCTTCCTCCGGAAGAAAATGAAAGCGAAGAAAACGCCAAAAAGACACCGAGAAAGAGGCATTCCGTCCTCATTGTGGAAGATGAAGACGACATCCGGAACTACCTGCTGGGCGAATTGGGGAAGCATTTCCGCGTATTGAGTTGCACCAACGGGAAAGAAGCCATGGGAACCATCATGGCACACATGCCGGATTTGGTGCTCAGCGATGTCATGATGCCGGAAATAAACGGCACCACCCTGCTCAGGAAACTGAAACAGAACATCAATACCAACCACATCCCGGTCATTCTCCTGACAGCCAAGAGCAGCGAAAAGGACTACATCGAAGGACTTTCGCTGGGCGCAGACGCCTACATCTCCAAACCGTTCAACCTGGACATCCTGATTACGACCATCGAAAACCTGATCCGGAACCGGGAGATGCTCCGCAACAACTTCAGCGGGAAACAGGAACAGGACGGGCAGGTTGAAGTCGTACCGCCACAGTCGGCAGACGAAAAGCTGATGAAGAAAGTGATGAAGGCAATCAACAAGAACCTGGACAACCCGGACCTGAACGCGGAAATGATTGCGGCAGAAGTAGGATTAAGCCGTGTGCATCTGTACCGGAAGCTGAAAGAAATAACCAACCAGTCGACCCGTGACTTTATCCGGAACATCCGATTGAGGCAGGCCGAACTCCTCTTAAAGTCGGAAAAGAACTACAGCATTTCCGAAATATCCCAACTGGTCGGATTCAACAACACGACCTATTTCTCGAATGTATTCAAAGAATTGTACGGCGTTTCTCCAAGCAAATATATGGAACGCTGCAAAGAGGACAAAGAAAATACGGAAAAACAATGAAACACACCTAAAAAAGTCCCGGCAAAACCAGTTGCCCGGACTTTTTTC
>CAZAUU010000090.1:0-4894 GCA_964488405.1 uncultured Phocaeicola sp. | reverse complement strand
ATGTCTACTTATGTTTACCATGTTGTGATATACGCTGAATATAAGAGGGTTAGAAGTCACGCTAAGAATTTAGATATGTACATCGTGTAAGGTTGTATATAATTGCCTTATTTATTTTAGGAAAGGGATGTCCATAAAAACAGAAAAAAGAGCAATACAGTTATCAGTTTTTCTGTAATTTTGCCCCACAAACAAAAAACGAATATCGTATGCTGCAATTCATAAAAAATTGGACGTTGCCCTTGGCCATGCTTGCTGGAGTGGCAGGCTATTTCTGCTTTGCTCTATTCGATTGTCTGAATCCGATTAAACCTTTCGTCCGGATGATGATTGCATGGCTTACCCCCTTCCTTATTTTCTGCCAGTTGTTACTCACTTTTTGCAAAGTGAAAGCAAAGGAATTAATTCCCCAACGTTGGACTTATTGGCTGTTGCTCATCCAATTAACAACCTGCCTGCTGACAGTTTGCCTGTTGCGACTATTTTCTTTCGATGATTATTGGCTGATGGCATTGGAAGGAGCTATGGTCTGCCTAATTTGCCCTACAGCAACTGCCGCGGCTGTCATCACTGGAAAATTAGGAGGCAGTGCTGCCTCGCTCACTACCTATACATTGGCGTCCAACCTGCTGGCAGCCGTTATCGTACCTTTGATCTTCCCGCTGGTAGAACCTTCTGATATTCCGTTCGGCATATCCTTCCTCAAAATATTGGGAAAAGTATTCCCCCTTCTGCTGTTTCCTTTCTTCATAGCCGTATTGTTACGTAAATATGCCCACCGGGTACACCATTTTCTAATAGGGCTAAAGGATATGGCATTCTATTTATGGACCGTAGCACTGATTATTGTTATGGGACAGACCACCAAATCTGTCATCGAAGGGAAGGTTTCAGTAGTTGAAGAACTGATTATCGCTGGTCTTGCATTGGCTATTTGCTGCCTACAATTCTGGGGAGGCAAATCCATTGGAGAGAAATATAACGACCGTATCAGTGGAGGTCAGGCTTTGGGACAGAAAAACACCGTGCTTGCCATCTGGATGGCTTCTACCTACCTGAATCCTGTTACAGCCATTGCGCCAGGAAGCTATGTGGTGTGGCAAAATATCATCAACAGCTGGCAATTGTGGAAAAAGAGAAGAAAGGATGCAAAAACAAGTTGCAAAAAACAAACATAATAACATGAAAGAAAAATATTGGAAATACTCACTTATCATCATGATTGTAGGATTAGGCTTTCTGCTGTTCCTACAAGCAAAACCGTTCATGAACGGCATCTTGGGAGGATTTACACTTTATCTGTTGCTGCGTGATTTATCCAATTGGATGAAAAACAAAATTAAGCCGCTGGTGGCGGTATGGATAATCACCATCGGAACCACTCTCTTTATCCTGATACCATTGTCGCTGTTCAGTTGGGCAATTGTCAATCAGATTTCTGACCTGCATTTTGATACCGCCGCTATTATCCAACCTGCCCAGCAGGTCATCAATTTTATCAAAGAAAAAACGGGGTTCGATATCATGACTGAAAAAAGCCTCACCTTCATCATCACACAAGCATCCACTATCGGACACTCTATCATGGCCGGAGTGAGCGACCTAATTGTAAATCTTGCCGTTGCTATCATGCTTCTTTTTTTCATGTTGTGGGAAGGGAAGAAAATGGAGATTTTCATTTCCGATCTCTTGCCATTCGACGAGGGTAACAAACACGAAGTATTACAAAAGATACAACTGATAGTACGTTCCAATGCCATCGGAATTCCGCTACTGGCACTCATCCAAGGATTCATTTCCCTGTTAGGTTATTGGGTTTGCTATGCCCCTAACCCTATCCTTACGGCCATGATGACCGCCTTCGCTTCCATTGTTCCGCTGGTAGGTACGGCATTGATATGGATTCCGGTTACCGCTTACTTCCTGATTATCGGCGAATGGATACATGGATTGATACTCTTTGCTTACGGGAGTATTGTCATTTCGCAGTGTGATAATCTGATACGGTTTATTCTACAAAAAAAAATGGCAAACATCCACCCGTTGATAACCATCTTCGGAGTGGTGGCAGGAATTCCTATTTTCGGCTTTATGGGTGTCATCTTCGGTCCTTTGCTGGTGTCACTCTTCCTGCTTTTCCTTGATATTTTCCGCAAAGAATACCTAACTTCGGATACTTCCAGACATGACGGAAATCCCGCATAAGCTACCCTATTCCTCAAAGTATCCTTAAAGGCGCATTAAAATATCTTCGAAGTCAAACTTATGACATCCAGATTGTTTTTGGATGTACCCTTTCAAATCATATTTAACTAATTTATCGAATAAAATCAGAACAGTTCCTTAACTTTTTGATTTCATCAACGGATTTTCTTTATTTTTTCTACTAACTTTGTGCCTGTTTTAAAGAAGAAATAAAAATGATAAAAAGAAGGGAGATAAACTGGAAGATTCCTAAAGGAGGACAGTTGACCGAACTGGATAAAAAAGTACTTTATTACCAGGAGCGGGGACATTTGGTACCGTCCCGTGAATTAATTAAGACTCCCGAACAGATAGAAGGCATACGAAGGAGTGGAATGTTGAACACTGCAGTACTTGACACAGTGGCTGAAAAAATACATGAGGGCATGAATACTGCCGAGATAGACAAAATTGTCTACGATTATACGATAAGCCACGGAGGAATTCCAGCATGTCTGGGTTACGAAGGATTCCCCAAAAGTGTGTGTACATCTATCAATGAAGTGGTGTGTCATGGAATTCCTTCGGAAAAGGAGATATTGGAGGAAGGAGATATCATCAACGTGGACTGTACTACAATATTGGACGGCTATTACGCTGATGCCTCACGTATGTTCATCATCGGAAAGACAACCCCCGAAAAGGAAAAACTGGTTCAAGTAGCACACGAATGTATGGACATCGGGGCAGAAGCAGCACAACCTTTTGGCTTTGTGGGAGATATCGGACATGCCGTTGAAAAACATGCCAAAAAAAATGGATTTTCGGTGGTGCGCGACTTGTGCGGACATGGTGTAGGAATAGAATTCCACGAAAATCCTGACGTATTACACTACGGGCGGAAAGGCACAGGTATGTTGCTGGTTCCGGGAATGGTGTTTACTATTGAACCGATGATTAATATGGGTACGTGGAAGGTATTCATTGACGAAGAGGACGGCTGGACGGTAATAACTGAAGACGAACTGCCTTCCGCACAATGGGAACACACTTACGTAATGACCAATAATGGGTTGGAAATTTTGACATACTGATTGAGATAACAACTATGAAGGTAATCATATTAGGGATAGAATCTTCGTGTGATGACACATCGGCTGCTGTAATAAAAGACGGGATACTCATGTCAAGTGTCATAGCCAATCAAGCAGTACATGAGGCATATGGTGGAGTAGTACCCGAATTGGCATCACGGGCGCACCAACAAAATATCGTACCGGTAGTGCATGAAGCTTTGAAACAAGCAGGTGTGAAGAAAGAGCAATTAAACGCCATTGCCTTTACACGGGGTCCCGGATTGATGGGTTCGTTGCTGGTAGGTACATCATTTGCCAAAGGTCTGGCACGGGCTTTAAACATTCCTTTGATTGATGTAAACCACTTACAGGGACATGTAATGGCGCACTTTATCAAAGAACCGGGCGTAGATGCCGACTATCCCAAATTCCCTTTTCTTTGTTTGCTGGTGTCGGGAGGAAACTCTCAGATTATTCGCGTAAATGCCTACAATGATATGCAGGTATTGGGTCAAACCATTGATGATGCAGCGGGCGAAGCTATTGACAAGTGTTCAAAAATTATGGGATTAGGTTATCCTGGAGGACCGATCATTGACAAATTGGCCCGCCAGGGTAATCCGGAAGCATTCACTTTCAGTAAACCTCAAATCAAGGGATACAACTACAGTTTCAGTGGTTTGAAAACTTCTTTCCTTTATTCGCTTCGCGGCTGGCTGAAAGAAGATCCCGATTTCATCGAACACCATAAGGCAGATCTCGCCGCATCATTAGAAAAAACCATTGTTGACATCCTGATGGACAAACTGTTCAAGGCAGTAAAGGATATCGGAATCAATGAAGTGGCGGTAGCAGGAGGTGTATCAGCCAATAGCGGATTGCGCAATGCTTTTCACAAATATTCCTCCAAATACGGGTGGAAAATTCATATTCCCAAGTTGGGATATACCACAGATAATGCGGCAATGATCGCCATTACAGGTTATTATAAATATCTGGACAAAGATTTCTGCAGTATAAACAAACCTGCTTATTCGAGGGTTCGTATATAACCTAAATATAACTAAGGGGACTCCCATAAGATTTTGATGGTTAAATCAAAAATATATAAAAAATATGTCAGTAGAAAGAAAAAAATTAAGTAAAGAAATAAGCGAACTCTTTTGGAGAGAGGGTTTAACTTTGGCAACGGCTGAAAGTTGTACGGCAGGAAATGTGGCAGCCGCCATTACAGCTATCCCAGGAAGTTCTCGTTTTTACAAAGGGGGAGTAGTGGCGTATGCAGATGAAGTAAAACAAAACTTGTTACTTGTAAAAAAGGAAACATTGGAAACAAATGGAGCCGTCAGTGAAGAAACAGTAAAGGAAATGGTGGAAGGGGCTATCAGGACTTTTGATACCGATTATGCCGTAGCCACCTCAGGTATTGCCGGTCCGGGAGGAGGAACTTCCGAAAAACCGGTAGGTACTATCTGGTTGGCAGCCGGTAATAAGAACAAGGTAATTACAGCGAAACTGACAGAAGACGAAGGCAGAGAGAAAAATGTACAAATGGCTACAAAAAGGGTGCTTCAGCTATTGCTTGAGGTATTCAAAAATCAGAAGAACGGACAATAGGAAACAATTAATCAGCA
>CAZAUU010000089.1:0-5093 GCA_964488405.1 uncultured Phocaeicola sp. | reverse complement strand
GGATTTATACATCCGTTTACCATTTTTTAAACGAATCTTTTATACATTTGTAGGCCGACACCCATCTGGACACAGGAAATATGATGAACTGGAACCAATTAATTTCGAACAAACGTTTCGGGCTTGAAGCCTTGCATGAAGTACGGAAGGAGGATCGCACCGAATTTCAACGCGATTATGATCGCCTCATCTTCTCTTCCCCTTTTCGCCGTATGCAAAACAAAACCCAAGTATTCCCTTTACCAGGTAGTATATTTGTACACAACCGGTTGACACACAGCTTAGAAGTATCATGCGTAGGTCGATCGTTGGGAAATGATGTGGCACACCTGTTGCTGAAGAAACATCCTGAATTAGCCGATTCGCACATTTCTGAGATCGGTGCTATCGTATCCGCCGCTTGCCTAGCCCATGACATGGGTAATCCTCCGTTCGGTCATTCAGGCGAAAAGGCCATAGGTACTTATTTCTCAGAAGGGAAAGGACTGGCGTTGAAACCTCTGCTATATTCTACCGAATGGGAAGACCTGACGCATTTTGAAGGTAATGCCAATGCCTTCCGGTTGCTTACCCACCAGTTTCGGGGCCGACGTCCAGGAGGTTTCGTCCTGACATATTCTACGCTGGCATCTATCGTGAAGTATCCTTTTTCCTCCCAACTTGCCGGGGGAAAACAGAAATTCGGTTTCTTTCTAAGCGAGCAGGACGATTACGAACGTATCGCACAAGAACTGGGTATCACCCGTTTGAGCCGGGAAGGAGAACCAATACGCTATGCCCGCCATCCGCTGGCCTATTTGGTAGAGGCAGCCGATGATATCTGTTACCAGATGATGGATATAGAAGATGCGCACAAGCTGAAAATCTTGACGACACAGGAAACAAAGGAACTGTACTGCTGTTTCTTTACCGAAGAACGCCTGCAACGCATCCGTAAGATATGCAAACTGGTTTCTGATACAAACGAACAAATCGCCTATCTGCGATCGTCCGCCATCGGTGTCCTGACCAAAGCCTGCGTAAATACTTTTGTGGAATACGAAGAAGAGATATTGAAGGGCACTTTCGAAGGGCAGCTCATCAAGCGGATTGCCCCCTCTGTGAGAGAAGCGTATGAAAAATGTTCTCAGACCGCCTTTGCCAAAATCTATTGCGCCAAAGATGTATTGGATATCGAACTGGCAGGTTACCAAGTCATCACCACATTGGTAGACTTAATGATTGAGGCGGTACGTTATCCGCACAAGGCTTATTCGCAACTACTCATCAACCGCGTTTCCCATCAGTACGACATGCAGGCTCCTACTTTATACGAAAAAATTCAGGCGGTGCTGGATTACATTTCAGGCATGACTGATGTCTATGCTCTTGACCTTTACCGGAAAATCAACGGCAATAGTTTTCCGGCTGTGTAGCTACATATACCTTCGTTTAGCATCCTCCTCTTGACACCAACGGATTAGCACCCGATGTGATTTGCAAGGCCTCGGGATGTTCGCGAATATACGACTCTATGTGGCGTACACGCTTCTCTTCCAAAATCTCGTTGACAGCTATCAGGATAGCTGTTTCTTCCACCATACCGAATCCATTATTGATTGCTGTGCCGAACATACGCATGGTAGGCGACAAACTCATGTAAGCATTCACTAAAGGCGGTATGTTATAGCCTAATTTGCGCACCTCGCGGTTCAAAACTTTATAGTCCTCTTTGAATGTATTACCACTGAAAAGATTCGCCAACACTTTTTCATCCGTTTCTATCTGCAGGGGCTCCATCGGTGTAATTAACCTGTCCTTATCCGAGAAATGTTTCTTCAGAAAATAGAGAATCATGTCCCGGCCAAAACGGTTATAATTGGGGTACATCGTCATCTTTCCGAAGAGGTATTTGACGTTCGGCTTGATTACCGTCAACGCGCCCAGTCCGTCCCATAAGTTGTCAAGGGCAAAAAGGCCTTTGGAGCCTGCCCGTGTAGACTGGTATTCCAATGTCACAAACGAACGTCCGAGTTCGATAGTGGTGGGAAGATATTCCTTCAAGAAACGTTCGGAAAAATCAAACATGTGGGAAGTCGCCAACACCGGCCTACCATTCTTGTCGAATTCCACCTCATTGCCCAACAGGTAGCGGTACCCCCCCAGAATTTCTTCTGCTTCAGGATTCCATACTATCAGTTGCTGATAGGGATGATCCATCAAATCATATTCATCCAAATCGACCGACAAGCCCGTCCCTCCTCCTGCGGAACGAAAGGCGATTTCGCGCAATCGTCCGATTTCCCTCAACACGTTGGGGGCATTTTTCCAGTTTATGATATAAATTTCATTGTTACTCTTGTTTGTTGATCTCAATCGCTTTTCAGGTGTCAGTTCCGATTTCAGCAATTTCCGGTCTACCGGTGCTATAATGTTTTTCATATATTTCTTTGTTACAGTTTATACACTAATTCCCGTACATAATCTGCCCATTCCGCAGGTGATTTTGACTTGTTGAATGTTTGCCACGGGATAGACTTTCCTATTACCACCCGGAATGTTTTATGACGGTTCTTGAACATTTCATCAGCCAAATACAGCATGGCAATGTTAAAACGTATTCCCAAAAACCTACACACGTCCGCCAAATTGTAAAAGAAGTCAGAATTTCTTCCTTCGAAATGAATCGGGACCACATCACGATGCGTTTCAACACTTTTTGTCACAAATGTTTTTTTCCATGGCAAATCCTTGATTTGACCTTCTTGGCGGCGAGAACAGATACCTGCAGGAAACATAATAATGTGGCTGTCCGAACAGAAGCCTTCTTCTACCATGCGTGGAAAATCACGCGACTGGGATCCGGTTTTGTTGATGGGAATACACAATGGAGCCAGTCCATGCAGATTCATCAGCAAGTCATTCACCAAGTACTTGATGCGTCCGTTGTAATGCGTTCCTAATAAGTATCCTAAAGCCACCCCGTCTTGACCGCCTAACGGATGGTTTGAAACAAAGGTGCATAGCCTATCCTCCGGCAGGTTTTCCATCCCTTCCACGTCCAAATGCACATCCAAGAAATCCATGCAAGCTGCCAGGAAATCCACACCCGTCTTATCCCCCACATTCCTCAAAAAGACGTTGATCTCATCTTGGTGTACGATGCGTTTTAAATATGATACTAGAAAACCAGGAACGTATTTCGCCTTTCGCCCCGCTTTTTCCTTTACCATCTTATCCACATCAACTAAAAAAATCGAATTATCAGCCATTGCCTCATACTCTTTTCAGTGCAAATGTAATTTTTTCTTTTGTAAACTTGTTCACTCTAAAGCAGGAAATTATAACAGAGGAAACAAAAAAAGCAACAATACGAAATAAAAAACCATGAAATGGCACATAAATACAGGGACGTGTGCATCTTCTTTAATGAATGTCCGCATGTTCCCAATCAATAAATCCGATGTTTAAACTTCACCCTATACGTACATGCGCAAAGTTCGATCCTGTCAAAGAGCCTGAAACCGAAATACCTTCTGTTGAACTTATATCAGAACTCGTTGAGGTAGAGTTGCAGGAACTCGGCTTTTATGTCATGGTAGGTGTCAAGGATGCTTCTTTTGGCATTGCTGATGGCAATGTGCACCCAAGGCAGGACTTTCCCGATGCTCTTTTTGTCGTCCGCAACAAAGGCATGGTGGGAGGTTGCCACCCCGTCCTTCTCAAGAGCGGCATAACTGCTGAACCCGTCCGTGATCACATCGGCATTTGCGTCCGCCCCCGCCTTTATCTTGCCCATGATGGTGGAAGCCTTGAAATCGCCGATGACCTGCATCTTTATATGCCCGACAGTCTTGGGCGTACTGTACTTCTTGAGAGGAGTCGTACTGGGCAGGCCGCTTTCCGCCATGACAAGAACGGAAGTCTTTCGCTGGCTTTCACGCCCACGCTTCAGCGGACAGTCCTTCTGATCCTCTGGAGTTTCGGTGGAGAAGAAGCCCTCATCTACTTCCATGTCCCCATGAAGGGCGTAAAGGCTGTCGCGCCTGCCCATCACGTCACGCAGTTTGTGTACCATTTCCCATACGGGCTGGTAACGCTTGCGGCCGAGCTGGCGTTGTATCTCCTTTGCCGATATGGCACGCTTGGTTGCCGTCAGCAGGAACATGGCTGCAAACCAATCACACACAGGCAGATGGCTGCCTTGCATGACCGTGCCCGAACGGAGCTGCATCTCATGCCCGCAATCCATGCACGTCCAAGACTTGTGGCTCGGATTCCAGCTCAGGCGCAAACCGCCGCATTGGCTGCAGAACAGGCCGTGGTGTTCACGGAAACTACGCAACGCCGCCTCGCAGGAGGGCTCGTCAGGGTATTGACGGTAAAAATCAAGCAGGTTCATAACATATACATTTATATTCTACACACACCTTACATAAAACATAAAGTATTCCAGAACATGCCGTTCGGACATCTTGGCGGTTTAAACTTTGCTAATTTGGGAACATGCGGACATTCATATTATCTTTTAAGTTAAAAAAAGTTATAATTTTGTTGCAGTATTTGTTTGGAAGACATGAATAACAATATTTCACTCTATATGAATCTACGCTCAAAACAGATTGTGCGTGTACTTGCAGGCATCGGACCGTTCCGGTGTCTGTTTCTTATCGGTATTGCTGCCATCCTGTTTTATGCTTTCACTAAAGTAACGAGTGTATGGATATTGCCAGTGTGTTATCTGCTTATACTCTGGCTGTATCATAACAGTAGAAAAGACAAGGAGTTTCTGTCTTTGCAGGTGCATGGAATCAAAAGATTGTTTACGGCAGAATATTTATAGCTCGGGTTACCGTTTATCATTTCAGGGATTATTGCTGCAAATTATATTTCTTTGCCGGTTATCATGCTGACTGCGGCAGTTATGCCGTGGATTCATCCTGTCTGGTTTCATTCTATAGTTCTGCCTATGCCTTTATTATACAGTGGAGATTTGCTGTATAGAAGGATGTTCCGAAAACAAGTACCACTGTATGCGGCATTGCTCTTTCTGTCTTTTATGGGGGTACTGCATGGCAATATCAATCTCTGTAAAGTATGCCTGATATTGTGGG
>CAZAUU010000088.1:0-5324 GCA_964488405.1 uncultured Phocaeicola sp. | reverse complement strand
TTTTGTCAGTGAAATTATACTTGCTTGCTTTGCCGATGAAGCAGGTTTCTATGACCATTCATCCTTGCTTATGTGGCGGCTGATACATGTATTTGCGAAGTATCATTGGGTGGAATGCGGAATCTTTCCACGGCAAAACGCAGTTATGTCGCTCAAAGTTGCCAAAAGAAAAGCGATTCTGTAGAATTGGGATGCGTTTGCCCTGCCCCTCTTCCTTGACGACATTTCATTTTTCAAAAAATATCCCTATATTTGCATCAAGCAGCAAATGATTATGAGCGAGGATATAGACGATATATTGGATAACGAAAAAACAGATATACCCGAAGAAAAGGCTGAACCGAACTTCAACCCGATTTCACCCGCGACAGGTGAGGTGAAATATCAGTTGGGCGGGATGTACCAGAATTGGTTCCTCGATTATGCCTCGTACGTGATTCTGGAACGTGCTGTCCCACACATCAACGATGGGCTGAAGCCCGTGCAACGCCGTATCCTGCACGCCATGAAACGTCTGGACGACGGGCGCTATAATAAGGTAGCGAATATCGTGGGGCATACTATGCAGTTTCATCCGCATGGAGATGCTTCCATCGGCGATGCGCTGGTGCAGTTGGGGCAGAAGGAACTGTTGGTGGACTGTCAGGGCAATTGGGGAAACATCCTGACCGGCGATGATGCGGCGGCCCCGCGATACATCGAGGCAAGGCTTTCGAAATTCGCACTTGACGTGGCTTTCAACTCCAAAACGACCGAATGGCAGGCTTCGTATGACGGACGTAACCGTGAGCCGGTGACTTTGCCCGTAAAATTTCCCCTGTTGCTGGCACAAGGTGTGGAGGGTATTGCCGTAGGGCTTTCGTCAAAGATATTGCCGCATAATTTCAATGAGTTGTGTGATGCCTCCATAGCCTACCTGCAAGGCGAGGAATTCCATTTGTATCCCGACTTCCAGACAGGAGGTGCCGTTGATGTATCGCGTTACAATAATGGCAAACGCGGAGGCGTGGTACGGGTGAGAGCGAAAATTACGAAAGTAGATAACAAGACTTTGTGCATCAGCGAAATCCCCTACGGAAAAACAACTTCATCCCTCATCGAATCAATACTGAAAGCCATCGAGAAAGGGAAAATCAAGGTCCGTAAAGTCGATGACAATACCGCCGACAAGGTGGAGATACTGGTACACCTGGCTCCAGGTACATCATCAGACAAGACATTGGACGCGCTTTATGCCTTTACGGACTGCGAAGTGAACATCTCGCCCAACTGTTGTGTCATTGAGGACAAGAAACCTCACTTTTTATCGGTAAATGACGTGCTCCGTAAGTCGGCAGACCATACACGCGACCTCTTGCGCCAGGAATTGGGCATCCGTCGTGAAGAAATATTGGAGCAACTCCATTTTGCCACTTTGGAGAAGATTTTCATCGAAGAACGTATCTACAAGGACCGCCCTTTTGAGCAGGCGGAAAACATGGATGCGGCTTGTGCCCATATCGGCGGCAGGCTTGCTCCGTTTTATCCCCAAATGGTACGTGAAGTGACCAAAGAAGACATTCTCAGACTGATGGAAATCAAGATGGCACGCATCCTGAAATTCAACAAGGACAAGGCAGATGAATTGATTGCCCGTCTGAAAGCTGAAATTGAGGAAACAGACAATCGCCTGGCGCACATCACTGCATACACCATCGACTGGTATAGCCGCCTGAAGGAGAAATACGGCAAGCTGTATCCACGCCATACGGAAATACGGAGTTTCGACACCATTGTAGCCACGAAGGTGGCGGAGGCGAATGAAAAGCTCTACATCAACCGTGAAGAGGGATTCATCGGAACAGGTTTGAAGAAAGACGAATTTGTGTGCAACTGTTCGGATATCGATGACGTAATCATTTTCTACAAGGACGGGAAATACAAAATCGTACGTGTATCAGACAAATTGTTTGTGGGGAAGAACATTCTTTATGTCAATGTATTCAAGAAAAACGACAAACGCACCATCTACAATGTCATCTACCGTAACGGGAAGGATGGGTATCATTATATCAAGCGTTTTAATGTGACCTCGATGATACGCGACCGCGAGTATGATGTGACACAGGGAACTTCCGGTTCGCGTATCGTCTACTTCACTGCCAACCCGAACGGGGAAGCGGAAATCATCAAGGTGACACTCCGTCCCAACCCGCGTATCAAAAAACTGGTATTCGAAAAGGACTTTAGTACCATCCACATCAAGGGGCGTCAGTCGATGGGTAATTTGCTGACCAAGTACGAGGTGCACCGCATCGGACTGAAACAACGGGGAGGATCTACTTTAGGTGGACGCAAAGTATGGTTCGACCATGACGTGTTGCGTCTGAACTACGACGGGCGCGGACAATATTTGGGTGAATTCCAGAGTGGGGAGAGCATCCTTGTGGTACACACGGACGGTGAGTTTTATACCACCGATTTCGACCTGAACAACCATTATGACCCGGATATCCGTTATATCGGGAAGTTTGACGCCGAACAGGTCTGGACAGCGGTACTTTATGATGCCGACCAACAAAACTATCTCTACCTGAAACGTTTCTGTTTCGAAGCGGGTGCGAAACACCAGAATTATTTGGGCGAGAATCGGCATAGCCGTCCTGTCCTGCTCACGGGCGAGCCTTATCCGCGTCTGCAGGTGATATTCGGCGGGCACGATGCATACCGGGATTCACTTATAGTTGAGGCATCCGACTTTGTTGGCGTGAAAGGCTATAAGGCAAAAGGCAAACGCCTGACTACATTCGAAGTGGCGGAAATCCGTGAACTGGAGCCCACTCGCACGTCCGGTTCAGAAGAACAACCCGAATCTGCGGGAAATGACGGGGCAGGAGAGACGGAAAACGAAAACGGGCAAATGAACTTATTCGAACAGGAAGATTTATGAGATACACATTGATGGTGATTTTCGTCCTGCTGGGAGCCTATACGGCGATTTTTGCACAAGAAGACAGCCTCCGGGAAACCCGGTATGTCATGCGTTCTACCCTGATAGGAGCGGGACTGAACAATACTTTCGAAACTTATCTCTCGCCTTTGGAGTACAAGGGGCCGGAAGTGCGTTTTGTCTATGAAAGCATGCGCATGACACGTTTGATGGACGGGAATGTGTCTGGCCAACACTTGATTCAGGTACATGCTTCGTACACCGAAAATATTTCGCAGACCAATCATATGTATGAAGGCTTGGTAAACTGGAGCTATGCCCTCCACTATCAGTTCCGGTTGGACGACCGCTTGAAAATCCTCGTGGGACCCATGCTGGATTTGAATGTAGGTGTGGTGTATAACCGTCGCAACTCGAACAATCCCGCACAGGCAAAGGCATACGGGGGAGTAGGTGCATCGGGGATGTTTATCTACAAATTCCGCATCAGGCGCTGTCCGATGACTGTGCGCTACCAGGCAAACCTGCCTTTGCTCGGTGCGATGTTTTCTCCTGAGTATGGGGAGTCGTATTACGAGATTTTCACGCTGGGCAACGGAGGACGGAATGTTGTGTTAACTTCTCTGCACAACAGCCCCTCTTTGAGGCAGTTGCTCACCCTCGACATTCCCATACGGAGCACGGTGATGCGCGTGGGATACATTTGCGATATCCAGCAGGCTAAGGTGAACAACCTGAAAAGTCATGTCTATTCGCACGATTTCATGATAGGGTTCGTACGCAATCTGTATCTGATGGGCAAAAAGAATTGTGTGAGCATGCCGTTGAAAGTAACTCCGTTTTAAGACATGAGAAAGTATATTTTCTATCTGTGCATCGTCATGCAGGCATTTTTTACTTCCTGCATCCGCGAAGAGATTTCGGGCAATACACCCGAATCCAATTTCGAGTCCCTTTGGAAAATCATCGACGAACAATATTGTTTCCTCGAATATAAGAATCTGGAATACGGGTTGGATTGGGACGAAGTGCATGCCACTTACGCCCAACGCATCACATCGGACATGACATCGGAAAACCTGTTTGAAGTGCTTTCGGATATGGTGAACGAACTGCATGACGGGCACGTGAACCTCTCCAGCTCTATTGGTACTTCACAATATCGTGAATGGTTTGATGCTTTCCCGCATAATTTCAGCGACAGCATTCAGAGCATTTATTTGGGCAAAGATTATGTCAATTCTTCAGGGTTGACTTATTCCATTCTGGAAAATAATATCGGATACATTTATTGTTCCAGTTTCTCCAATGGCATCGGGGAAGGTAATTTGGATCAGACACTGAATATCCTTGCCGTATGCAGCGGACTGATTATTGATGTGCGCGACAATGGCGGAGGCAATCTTACTACCGCCCGAAAGTTGGCTGCACGCTTTACCAATGAGGAAGTGTTGGTGGGCTATATGTATCATAAGACCGGACCTGGGCATGATGATTTTTCTGAACCTAAGGCTATTTACATCGAGCCGTCGGATCGCATCCGCTGGCAAAAGAAAGTAGCGGTGCTTACCAACCGGCGTTCATACAGTGCCACAAATGATTTTGTGAATTGTATGAACCAGTTTTCGAATGTTGTTATCGTGGGAGACAAGACCGGAGGGGGATCCGGTCTTCCGTTTTCGTCAGAAATTCCTTGTGGCTGGTCCATCCGCTTCTCTGCCAGTCCTACGCTGGATCCGCAAATGAACCAACTGGAGTTTGGTATTGATCCGGATGTGAAGGTGGACATGACAAGCGAAGATATGCGGCGTGGCAAAGATACCATTATTGAAACAGCGTGCGAACTTCTTATCGATTAAGGAGGCTGGAATCATCTATCCATCTGGTTCCCTGTATCTTTGATAACTTATAATGGAAATATTTTGCTGTTTCAAAAATAAGCCCTATCTTTGTTCCGCTCAGTGGAAACGGGCGCCTGTGGCGTAATTGGCAGCCGCGCCAGACTTAGGATCTGGTGTCGTGAGACGTGTAGGTTCGAGTCCTATCAGGCGCACATAATATGTATGAGGAACTGACAATGATTTTTCAATGAATTATCGTTGATTCTTCTATTTTTTTATAACAGGCTGTGAATATCTTTTCGTTGGAAACACTATGAAGTTAATGGGAGGAAGTCGGTGTGTGCTGATTGTCTGCGTTCATAAAATCCGGTTGTACTACCTTGTCGATGCAATATCAATGCAACTTCAACATCGAATAATAAAAAAAGTAATGTTATTATTTGGCTTTTTAATAAAAAGCATTATCTTTGCATCCGCAAATCTTAGATGTGCAAACGTTATGCGGAAATAGCTCAGTTGGTAGAGCACAACCTTGCCAAGGTTGGGGTCGCGAG
>CAZAUU010000087.1:0-5929 GCA_964488405.1 uncultured Phocaeicola sp. | reverse complement strand
TCTGGTTTGGCACCTATGCCCTTCCGGTGGCCGGCCTGCTTAAAGATTATGACTTTGCCGGGAAAAAAGTCGTCCCGTTCTGTACCTTCGGCAGCGGCGGGCTGGAAGCTTCGGCGGAAGATTTGAGAACAGCCTTGCCGAAAGCGGAGATAGCCGACGGTTATGGGGTAAGAACAGCACGCATGGCGGCTGTTTCCAAAGAGATAAACCGTTTTCTGGTGGAGAACGGCTACTTGGAGGGAGAATTGGAAGCATTGCCCGACTATTCGGAACAACAACCGGTGACGGATGAGGAAAAAGCTGTTTTTGATGCGGCCTGCGGCGATTACCGTTTCCCGTTGGGAACGCCGGTGACGGTCGGAAAACGCAACACGGCCGACGGCACCGATTACCGCTATACGGTGAAAAATGCCGATAACGGAGGAACTGCTACCATATATGTTACAGTGGGTAAAAAGACGGGCGCAAAACCGGAATTTACACGCATTGTAAGATAAGGGACAGTTCTGTCCCATACATCATTAGAAAAGCCAACGAAGCATCTTCCGCCACGCAAAACCGGAAGATGCTTCGCTGCGTTGGTAATAACAGATCTGATAATCAACATAATCCAAACCATGTTTACCGATCTTGTCTAACGGGTTCAAAACAACCGTTCCTTGCAAACTATCAAATTTAGTACAGGCAACAATTCCTCTTACCGGCAAGTGGTTTAACGTCTTGATACAACTTTAAGAATTCGAAATAAGTTTAAATCACTTCTGTATTAATTTATGCCGTACAAAGTCAAATACGTATATTTGCAAAAAAATAAACAGATATGCGACCAAGTGACAGTATTGTAATTATACCTACATACAACGAAAAAGAAAACATAGAGAACATCATACGTGCCATTTTCGGCTTAGAAAAAAGTTTTCATATCCTCGTCATCGACGATAATTCGCCTGACGGGACAGCCCATATAGTACGGAATCTCCAAGCAGAATATCCGGAGCAGCTGTTCATGCTGGAACGAAAGGGTAAATTAGGATTAGGCACTGCCTATATCACCGGATTCAAATGGGCTATCAGACATCAGTACGACTACATATTCGAAATGGACGCAGATTTCAGCCACAACCCGAACGATTTGCCCTGCCTGTACGAAGCATGCCATAACGAAGGTTTCGACCTGGCCATCGGTTCGCGGTATATCAGCGGCGTGAATGTGGTAAACTGGCCGATGGGAAGGGTGTTGATGTCGTATTTCGCATCGAAATATGTACAGCTGATAACAGGTATGCCCATCCACGACACAACGGCAGGGTTCAAATGTTACCGACGGCATACGCTGGAAACCATCCCACTCGACAAAATCCGATTCAAAGGATATGCCTTCCAGATTGAAATGAAGTTTACGGCATACAAATGCGGCTGTAAAATCAAGGAAATTCCCGTTATATTTGTAAACAGGGTATCTGGAACATCCAAAATGAACAGTAGCATCTTCGGAGAAGCCGTCTTCGGTATCATCCGCATGAAATGGGATAGCTTTTTCAAGCGTTATCCGCATATTTGAAAAAACTATAACAACTAATATAAAAACACTTATGAGTATTTGTATAAAAAATGCCACCATCGTAAACGAAGGGGAAAGAACCGAAGGATCTGTAATAGTAGAAAATGGGACGATTACCCAGGTGTTGAAAGGGAACGTGGATCCGGACATTAAGTGTGACACTGTCATTGATGCACAGAAACATATTCTGATGCCAGGCATCATAGACGACCATGTGCATTTTCGCGAGCCAGGACTGACGGACAAGGCGGACATGGCCAGCGAAAGCGCAGCCGCAGCTGCCGGAGGGGTCACGTCTTTTATGGACATGCCGAACTGCAACCCGCAAACCACAACGCTGGAAGCGTTGGAAGAAAAGTTTGAAACCGCAGCCGGGAAAAGTATTGTCAATTATTCTTTTTATTTCGGTGCAACCGATGACAACGTGGGGTTGTTTCCCCGGTTGGACAAGTCACGTGTCTGCGGGATCAAACTCTTCATGGGATCCAGCACAGGCAACATGCGGGTAGATGAAGAAGACAAACTGAAACGAATATTCAGCGGAACAGACATGCTCATTGCTGCACACTGCGAAGACTCCGCCATCATCCAGTGGAATTCGGATCTGGCACAGATGAAGTATGGTGACGACCCGGACATCTGCTTCCACCCGATCATCCGGAGTGAGGAAGCCTGCTGGAAATCCAGCTCATTGGCGGTACGCATGGCACGCGAAACAGGAGCCCGCCTGCATGTACTCCATGTCAGTACGGAGCGTGAATTGGAACTCTTCGAAGACAAACCTTTGTCGGAGAAACGGATTACGGCCGAAGCGTGCATCCCCCACCTGATGTTCTCCGATGTAGATTACACAAAGCTTGGAGCACGTATCAAGTGCAACCCCAGCATCAAAACAGAATCCGACCGCAAGGCATTACGTAATGCCTTGTCTCATAACCGCATTGATGTCATCGGTACCGACCACGCCCCACACCTCCTCTCCGAAAAGGCAGGAGGGGCGCTGAAAGCGGCTTCGGGCATGCCATCCATTCAGTTTTCGTTAGTGTGCATGATGGAGCTGGTGAATCAAGGCATTCTGACAGTGGAACAAGTGGTGCAAAAAATGTGCCATGCTCCAGCCGAACTGTTCCACATAGACCGGCGCGGATACATCCGTCCGGGATACAAAGCCGACTTGGTCATTGTCAACACGGACAAGGAATGGGAAGTTACCCCCCAATGCATCTTAAGTAAATGTGGCTGGAGTCCGTTCGAAGGAAAAGTTTTCCACTCGAAGATAGAGAAGACGCTGGTAAACGGCTGCATTGTCTATTCGGACGGGCAAGGAGTGGACACCGCACATCGGGGAGAGGAGCTCCGTTTCGACAGACAGGAATAATGAAAATTGCGGCTACAACTCTCAGCTACAATGTACACGACCTGGCCGGATACATCAACTGGATTTATTTCTTCCATGCTTGGGGATTCCAGCCTCGTTTTGCCACAATAGCCGACATACACGGATGTGAAGCCTGCCGCATGGCATGGCTTGCCCGTTTCCCTGCCGAAGACAAGCCCAAAGCCTCCGAAGCCATACGGCTGTACAAGGAGGCTGTGCGTATGTTGCGGCAGATGGACGGACAGTGCCACGCACATGCCGTCTACCGGCTGATGGATGCCTATTCGGACGTCGATGACCTGTTATTGGACGGGATGCGGTTCCCGCTTTTGCGCCAACAGGCACACACCCGAGACGATGCCCCATACCTGTGTCTGAGTGATTTTGTACGTCCTTTGTCACAAGGCATTGCAGACACGGTAGGAGCATTTGCTACAACGGTGGACGACCGGCTGGAGCATGCCTGCGAAGACGATGCCTACAAACACTTGCTCGTGCAGACCCTCAATGAACGGTTGGCGGAAGCGGCGGCCGAAAAACTGCACGAAACCATTCGCAAAACCGTATGGGGCTACGCGAAAGACGAATGCCTCACCCGCCAGCAACTGCTCGATGAAGCCTACCAAGGCATCCGTCCTGCCGTGGGATACCCTTCCCTGCCGGACATGTCGGTCAATTTCCTGCTCGATGAGCTGCTCGGCATGCAGCGTATCGGAATCCGGCTCACCGAGAACGGCATGATGCAGCCCCATGCATCCGTATGCGGGCTGATGTTCGCACATCCTCAGGCGCATTATTTTGCCGTGGGGAAAATTGACGAATACCAGTTGGCTGATTATGCCCGGCGCAGGGGATTTCCCATAGGCAAAATGGAAAAATACTTGGTCTCTAATCTATATAAATACTGATGCAAATATGATTATACTGCGTATAGCCTTATTCTTCATCCTGCTTTTACTGCTGCCCGACTGGTATATCTACCGCTATCGGTTCACATCGTGCCGGGCAAAATGGAAACGCATAGCATGGTGGATGCCCAGCATAATGTTGCTTCTTGCCCTGGTGGTATTTTTAGTCGTCCGCCATCCATACCGGCATGTTTTCAGTGCTTACCTTATCACAGCACTGTGCATATCGGTTCCCAAAATGGTCTTTACGGTGTGCGACCTGTTCCTATACGGGTGCAAGATGCTGGTACGATTGTTCAGCAGGCAACCTGTTTCGCAGCCGGTTGCCCGGTTTTATTCGCTGTTCCGCTTTTATGCGTCGCTGCTTGCCGCGTTGGCTACCTGCGGGTATATCCTTTATGGTGCATTCTTCGGCATCGAACATTTCCGGGTACGGAGGGTCACATTCCCGTCTCCCGATTTGCCCGAAGCGTTCGACGGTTACCGCATCGTACAGATTTCCGACATCCATTCGGGCAGTTGGACCGATGGAGGAAAAGCCCTGCAACGGGCCATCGGCATCTGCAATGCCGAACACCCCGACCTTGCCGTATTTACCGGGGACCTGGTGAACAGCCGCGCCGATGAGATGCTTCCTTTCATGCCTGTCTACGCACAACTGCATGCCCCCGATGGGGTCTATTCCGTATTGGGCAACCACGACTATGCCACCTACACCCACTGGAACAGCGATGAAGAACGGATTGCCAATATCGACACGCTCATCGCCCGCGAGCACCGCATGGGATGGCACATGTTGATGAACGAACACCGCATCCTGTACAGGGGCAACGACTCCATAGCCTTAGTGGGCGTGGAAAACAGCGGGAACCCGCCTTTCCCCAACCGGGGCGACCTGCCCAAAGCATTGCGTGGCACCGAAGGAATGTTCAAGGTGCTGCTCAGCCACGACCCGACGCACTGGCGGAGGGATGTCTTGCCCAAGACGGATATCCAACTCATGCTGGCGGGACATACCCACGACATGCAAATCAGCCTCTTCGGCTTTTCGTTTTCAAAATTCGTGTATCCCGAACATCGCGGGATGTACATCGAAGACGGACGGGGGCTTTACGTCAACATCGGGCTGGGCTTTGTAATGTTCCCCATGCGCATAGGGGCATGGCCCGAAATAACCGTAATCACACTAAAAAAGGAATGACCTGCCAACGGGTACACCCAAGAGACACAAACTTAAAAAAACAACTTACATACAAATTCGACACATGAAATTCATCTACATCGCTTACCAAATCTGCATCGGCCTGCCTGTTTTCTTAGTGGCCACCCTACTCACCGCACTTGCCACCATGTCAGGCTGCTGGCTGGGCAACGGGCACGTATGGGGATATTATCCAGGCAAAATCTGGTCACAACTCACCTGCTACCTGTTCCTGCTTCCGGTAAAAGTGAAAGGGCATGAGCTGCTCGACCGTACTACATCGTATGTATTTGTGGCAAACCACCAAGGTGCATTCGACATTTTCCTTATTTACGGTTTCTTAGGACGTAACTTCAAATGGATGATGAAAAAGAGCCTTCGCAAAATACCGTTCGTAGGGAAAGCATGCGAATCGGCAGGATTCATTTTCGTTGACAAATCCAGTCCACGAAAGATATACAATACCATCAAGAATGCCGAACGTGTATTGCAGGGCGGCACGTCACTGATGGTATTCCCTGAAGGAGCACGCACCTATACCGGCAAGATGAATCCTTTCAAGAAAGGAGCCTTCTTCATTGCCGACCAGTTGCAACTGCCCGTGGTCCCGCTCACAATCAACGGTTCGTTCAAAGTGCTGCCACGCACCGGCAAGCTGCTCTCCTGGCATCCGCTTACGCTGACTATCCATGCGCCTATCTACCCGACAGGTAAAAAAGGCGATGAAAACCTGCAGATGCTGATGACCGAATCGTATCGGAAAATAGAAAAAGACCTGGAATAATCCGCAAACGGGGGCGGTCATACCGATTGGTACGACCGCCCCCGTTGTCTTATACGACTGCCTGCATCGGCTTATACAGCCTGATGTGTTTCCCCCA
>CAZAUU010000086.1:0-6259 GCA_964488405.1 uncultured Phocaeicola sp. | reverse complement strand
TTGGGCGGACATCCCGCGTTTCTGGAAAGCGTATCGCGACGGGGTATGCGAACGGCTGGGGAAAATTTAAAGGCTGTTTCTTTCCCGTCTGGTTTCAGCAAAAAGGAACGCCCGTGATGCGTTCCGACAGCGCACATACCGGCGTATGACTACTGGGATGTGTTTGGTCTTGTACCGTTGTTTTGCGGTTCTGCCAGGGAAGAACAATTTTCCTTGACCTCCTTTCTTGGTTGTATTCAATAAAACATGTAATTTTGTCGGCGTCCGGTGTATCTCTTATCAAGAGAGCGACCGGAAACAAGGTTTGGAAACGGGCCTTTCGTTGTTGCGCAGGCAATCGCAAGGGAAAGGCGGTTTCCGGTTATTGAATGGTTTATGAATACTCTTGTGAAAATAGTAATCCCCTTTTACCGGGATTCGCTGGAAGACTGGGAACAGGCCGCATTGTCCAACAACATGAGGGTCTTGTCGTCCCGTCCTGTTTGTTTCCTGAAACCGGAAGGGCTGGATTTGCGTGCTGTCGAGCGGGCATACCCCAGGGCCGAGGTGCTGGAAGTGTCTACGGATTGGCTGGGGCGCAAGCGGGGCATCGCCGGGTACAACGAAATGATGATGTCCCCGGCGTTCTACGGCATGTTTGCCGACTGCGAGTATATCCTGGTCTGCCATACCGATGCCTGGTTGTTCAAGGACGAATTGGATGAATGGTGCTGCCAGGGATACGACCTGGTGGCAGCCCCATGGCCCCTCCGGCCGCGCTACCGCCGTTTCCCGTTGAAACAATACATCTGGCTCAAGAAAACGCTGTACAGCCGGGGCGGCGAACTTTCGCGTGTCCTGATGTACGGCCGGGTGGGCAACGGGGGATTGTGTCTCAGGAAAGTGGCATCTTTTGCCTGGGCTTGCGAGCGTTATGCCGATACCATTTCGTATTTCAACAGCCGGGAGGACGGGATGCACAATGAGGACATCTTCTGGGCGCTGGTGCCGGAAGAGTTCCGCTATCCGGACGTAGAAACAGCCTTGGAGTTCGCTTACGACCTGAAGCCGCGATTGTGTCACGAACTGAACCGTTTCCGGCTACCCATGGGATGTCATGGCTTTATGCACGAAAGCCGTAAGGCTTTTTGGGCGCAATACATCCCCTGTGTGAAATAGAGAGCGTGGATTGTTTTCCGCCATCCGGCCTAACGTTGCTTTGTCCGCATTCGAAAGGCCGTCGGACACGATTGTACGGGTGAACCGTTCCTCCGGATTGTTCTTGAACAAGAGATCATCGTCACGGTGCAATGCCGCACGTAATTGCTGTCTATTTTAACGTGAGTTCGATATAATTCAAAACATAGTAAGTTGCCCGTCTTTGACAAAACACAGGTCAATGGGGGCTTCTTTTCAAAGAAGCAGTATGCCGCTATGGCAGAGAGCGAGTTGGCAATGAAGTTATTGAAGGAACGGTGCCTGGAGTGTTCAATCTGTGCGATGTTCTTCAGCTCGTCATTGACCGTTTCTATCAAAGCGCGTTTTCTCAGCAGGATTTTGTCCGCTACGCTCATCAGGGAATTCTTCATGTTGTTCTTCACCTTGGTTATCAGTTGTATGCCGCCCAAGAAGAGATTCTCAAACATGGTTTGCCCGATATATCGCTTGTCTGCGCAAAGTTTGCCCTTTATGTTCTTCAGGAACTTTTTCTGTTTCAAAGGCTCGAGGTCGTCCACATTTCCGGGCGTGAACATAAAGTTGAGGATCTCACCCTTGTCGTTGATAATCCCAAATCGGTCGTTAGAATACCCTATTTCCGTGGTCTTGCTTGTAAAATGTTGAAAACAAGTATATTGCAAGTTTAATTTTCTAATGGCGGTCATTAGAAAATTAAATTTATAAACCACTGTTTATCTGTATATTATAATAAAAACCACAAATAATCAGCCTCTAATGACCGATTTGGGATAAATTTAATGCATTTATCGCTATGTTCCTAATTTTCAAAGAAATAAATTTGATCCTTATATCAAACTCACGTTAGATTATTAAAAATTACAATAAAAATGGCATATGGAGTAATTATGCTCTATCATCTTCATATATCATCTTATTTTTGAGGAACATTTACTGAATGTCCCAAAAAAAAGTGTGTCAAAAGGAAATTATTTTTTCTCCTTTTGACACACTTTTTCTTTTGGCTTTGATTACATCGATGAGGGACTGATCTTGTCAAAAACGACGTGGTCCACGTGGACCTTCCCCACCAAAGCCCGGTCCTCTACCTTGTGGCTGCTTACCGCCAAAGAGGTTCAGACGGTAGACAAAGTGAACCATACAGTAACTGTAAATGGCATTGTATTCCGTATCTTGGCGCATGGCCGCACTGATAGTACGGCTGATGTTGCTTTGATTTTTCAGGATATCATAAAACTGTACACTGACGGTAGCTGCATTCCCTTTCAGAAAACTTTGTGAAATCTGTGCGTTCCATATCAGTTCATCCCGATTCATGCTGTCATCAGTATATCCACGACGCGAATTTTGCGACAGATCTGTAGAGATTGACATGTTCCAAGGAAGGTTTATGTTGGTACTGGCGCCGTAAGAAAACTGGTAGGTATCCATGTTATTCGATGACTGGTAGCTGTTGCGTGAATGGGTATAGTCAAGCGAACCGTTGAGCGAAATCTCCCACCAGTCATTGCGGTACGTGCCACGCAGGCGTTCACCAAGCGAAAGACGTTTGGTGGTATTCTTGTCAGAATCGGTCGTGGCCTCATCCGAACTGATATAACCCACTATATTTTGATAATTGGCACGTGTAAAGGTATTGATTGTATATTTCTTGTTTTTCAATGCGATATTTCCTCCTACAACCCCGGAGAGGCTCCAGTTGCCGTTAATGTTTTCGGGGGTGGTAGTGTAACCACCGGTAGACTCGTTATACACACGCCGGTTGCTGATGTCATTTAGCACGTTCTGGAAGTTGAAGAACGAGAACACACCCCGCTGCGTTTCGGTATTGAAGGCGTTATATTCCGCCCGCAAGCTGTTGGTGAATGTCGGCTTCAGTCCCGGATTACCTACCGTCACATTCAATGGGTCAGTATCATCCGAAATGGGAAGCAAGTCTGTCATGTTGGGCTGCGAACTGCTACCGCGATAACGGATACGCAACTGGCTGGTCTTTGAGAAACGGTAACGGAAATCTAACGTCGGTGTATAGTTAAATACATTGCGTACCGTATCTACCTGATAGTCACCTTGTGCATAAGACAAGGTAGAACGCTGCGGCTGGAACGACATGCCGACATTGAAATGCATCTTTTCGCGTATCCAGCGGAACGACACATCTACCTCATGATTGTAATAATTATAGATGGCACTCTTGGTCAAATCCGAATTCAATGTCCCTTCGTCTGTACCATCATTTATTTCCCAGTCGTCGGGCATATCGTATGTAGACCTGTCGGTAGTAGAGTGCCTGTACTGGAAATTATAACCGAATTGCAAGAATCCCCCCTTGAATATCGGTTCACTATACGTCAGTCGGGCACTATACTCACTGGTTTTAGTCGGAGTCTGGATATACCGCTTCAATGTTTCAAAGCGTTCTTCATCAGTCTGTTGGAAATATTCGGTTTCCGAGATGGAGAACTGTTCACTGCTGCTATTGGTATAGTTATATCTGCCCCGGAATGTAATGTTCCGTCCATCGCTGTTCAGTCGTCTATTGAGTATTACCGACCCACCTACCGTAATGTCGTCATTTTTCTGCAAAGAACTCTTCACCACTTTATTCACGATACTGGCTTCAGACACGAGCGAAGTCACGTCGTCCGTAGCAAACAGTTCATCAGTGGAATACCCCGGTTCTTCATTGAAAGTATAAGAATTTTCCGAGTCACTATTATCAGTCTTACCATACTGGATGCGCGGGCGGAGAATAAGAGTTGTCATTGTGTCCGGTTTCCATTCCATGAAAGCATCTGCCGTCAAGTTGGTCGTCTTGTTTCGTGCGTTGTCCATTACATTTTTAAATGAACTACTTTCCGTAGATACGAAAGTTTCGGAAGACTGTTTACTGATTTGGTCGACATCCTTATAGTTGAAGTTTACACTTCCTTCCGATTTGAATGTTTCATTTTCGGTGGCAAAGTTCACGCCCAACATCTTAATGGCTGTCAACCCGTTCTCTTGCCTGCGGAAACCACCGCCTCCACCTGGGAAACCGTTGTCGTTTACGTTGTTTGCAGAACCGATGAATGTCAATTGGTTTTTACCATTGAAATAGTTGGCAAGCAATTTTGCGCTGTATCGGTCTTCTGTACCATATGCACCGTCCACATTCCCAAAGAATCCATGGTTCATGCCCGGCTTTATACTCAGGTCAAGCACCGTTTCTTCCTCCCCGTCTGCGATTCCCGTTATACGTGCCATATCCGACTGTTTATCGTATGCCCGTATTTTGTCAATGATGTTTACAGGCAAGTTTTTCATTGCAATATTAGGATCATCGGAAAAGAACTCTTTCCCGTCAATCATGATTTTGGAAATCTCTTTGCCATTGATGGTAATTTTTCCGTCATCATCCACTTCGGCACCGGGTAGTTTCTTGACCAGCTCTTCCAGCGCCGAACCCTCAGGCACACGATAAGCCGAAGTGTTGTACACCAGCGTGTCGTCAACGGCTGTCACCTCAGGCGCCTGTGCAACTACAACAGCACTCTCCAACATCACTATATCCATCTGCAGTTTTACTTGCCCGATATTAACATTCGGTCTGGAACTCGTAATCGATACGCGCCTTATATCAGGAACATATCCGACAAATGATACTTTCAATGCATAGTTACCCGGACGGATATTGATAGAAAAACGTCCGTTTGCATCAGTCGACTGGCCTGTAACCATCGTACTGTCTGGCAGCGACAATACTTGCACGGCAGCTTCCATTACCGGCGAGTTGTCACTCGCATCAATCACACTCCCTGAAATCCTGCCAAACCTGTTGCTGCTTTGTGCAAATGCAGATACTCCCATCAGCATCAGCAATAACCCCATTACCCATTTTTTCATTTTCCCTATATTTACATGTGTTGTTCAAATATTTATTCGACAGGAAAAAAGGAACAAGGTTTAATCATTCATCCTGAATAATTGTTAACGCATATGTTACCGTTTCAACTTTTTCCTACTTTTGCCTGTAAAGAAATTAAGAAGCATAAAACATGAATACACAAGATGTAGTAATTTGCAGCCATTTGGAAACTGACTTGCAAAACGCCTTAAAGAAACAGAAACCTGACAAAATATTTATCCTGACTGACGAACACACGCGGGTACATTGCCTTCCTTTCATCGAGCATTTCCATTGCCTGAAAGATGCAGTTCAGATTTGCATCGGAGTGGAAGACATCCATAAGAACCTGGAAACATTGGCATGCGTATGGACGCAACTAAGTACCCGAGGTGCCACACGCCATTCGTTACTTGTCAATTTGGGAGGGGGAATGGTAACCGACCTGGGAGGGTTTGCCGCTGCAACCTTCAAACGGGGCATATCGACGATAAATATTCCTACTACCCTATTAGGAATGGTAGATGCTTCGGTAGGAGGAAAGACCGGTATCAATTTCAACGGCTTGAAAAATGAAATAGGCGCCTTTGCCCCGGCAGATAGTGTCCTAATCGATTGCAGATTCCTGAAATCCCTCGACCGGACAAACTTCCTTTCGGGATATGCCGAGATGTTGAAGCACGGACTTATCAGCAATACCGCCCATTGGAGTGAACTGGTAGGATTCGACATGGTACACATCGATTACATGCAACTGCAAAAGATGGTGGGAGAATCCATTGCTGTCAAGGAACATATTGTCAATCAAGATCCTTTCGAAAAAGGTCCACGCAAAGCCCTGAACTTCGGGCACACTGTAGGACATGCCTTTGAAAGCTTTGCCCTACGAAGCGGGGAACCCATTTTGCATGGTTATGCAGTGGCAGCCGGAATGGTGTGCGAGCTCTATTATTCCCATCTCAAAATGGGTTTCCCGAAAGACAAGCTTCGACAGACTGTCCAATTCATCAAGGATAATTACAAGCGGGTAACTTTTACCTGTAAAGATTACGAATGTTTATACGAGTTCATGTGCCACGACAAGAAAAACAGCACAGCGGAAAACGTTAATTTCACTTTATTAAGTGAAATAGGCGATATACACATCAATCAAACCGCAACACCGGATGATATTTACGATATACTCGATTTTTATGC
>CAZAUU010000085.1:0-6506 GCA_964488405.1 uncultured Phocaeicola sp. | reverse complement strand
TCCAAAGAGAAGATGTTGCCCAACCCGACTTTAACGCCTTCTCTTTATACCGGACCAGGCAGTTTTTTCCTTTTTTAGCCTTAATAGATTATGAATAATGAGGGGAAATTCAAAGAATCTTTGTATTTTTGATGGAAAATTTGAAGAAACAATCCGAGAAACATGGACAAAAGATATGTAATATCCTTAATGATAGCCATCGGTTGCATAGGAAGCATAAATTCCCAGACCTTGGAAGAGGCCAAGCGGTGGTTCAACGAAGGGAAGTTTGCAGAAGCCAAGCCTGTGTTCCAGCAACTGGTAAAGAAGGCACCTTCGAATGCCAACTACAATTTTTGGTACGGAGCCTGTTGCTTCGAAACGGGCGACCTGGACGAATCGCAGCCCTATTTAGAGAAAAGCGCCGCACGGAAAGTCATTAATGCTTACCTCTATTTAGGCAAGCTCTATTATGAGCAATACCGTTTCGACGATGCCGTAAGCAATGTAGAAGAGCACATAAGCTGGTTGGAGAAGAAAAAACGGGACACGGAAGAAGCGGAAAAAGTACTAGCAAAGTGCAGGATGGGGGCACGCATGATACGAAATACCGAAAAAATCACGGTAGTGGATAGTTTTGTCGTAGACAAGGCCTCGTTTTTGTCGGCGTACAAGTTGGACAAATCCTGTGGCAGAATCTGCATGGAAGACAATGGGACAAGCACCAGTTACTCCAACGAATGGGAAGACCGGATGATTCTTGCACAACGCGGTCCCGATGGTGAAACCCACTTGTACTCCCGCATGAAACTGATTGACAAATGGAGTGAACCGCAATACATAGAAGGAATAAACGAAGAGGGCTGCAACCAGAATTATCCTTTCGTAAACGCAGACGGCATCACGCTCTATTATGCCAGCGAAGGCGAAGGGAGTCTAGGTGGATATGACATTTTCATCACGCGGTATGACTCGGACAATGACACGTACCTGCGTGCAAACAATATCGGGATGCCATTCAACTCGCCTGCCAACGATTATCTCTATGCCATCGATGAGCAGAACCAACTGGGATGGTTCGTCTCCGACCGCTACCAGCCGGAAGGCAAAGTATGCGTATATGTGTTCGTCCCGAACGAATCGAGAGAAGTGCACGACTATACCGATACCGATGCAATGGTAAAATTTGCCAGCCTAAAAGAAATAAAAAGCACATGGACAAGCGACAATACCGTACAGGAAGCACGGCAACGGCTGGCACAAGTGATGTATGCCGAAGAGTCCCGACAGCATGATACGGAATTCCGGTTCATTGTTGATGACGAGGCAGTGTATGAACGGATTTCCGACTTCACTTCGGACGAAGCCCGCGAAGAATTCCGCCTTTTCCAACAAAAAGAAAAAGACCTGGCCTCCTTGCAGCAGGAGCTCGACAACCTTCGCACCACTTACTCGCAAAGCGATAAAGGAGGGAAGCAGCGTCTTGCTCCCGGCATCTTAGACAAAGAGGGCCGTGTCAAAGCATTGAGAGACGAAATAGAGGCAATCGCCACCCACATCCGCCACAGCGAACTGGAAGCCTTGAAACAATAACCTGCCTACCCTACCCCGACCATGGAAATACTAATCCTTATCGCACTTATCGTTGCCGGCCTGATACTCTTCATCGTGGAAGTGTTTCTGGTGCCGGGTATCACGATTGCAGGCATCGCTTCGGCCGGTTGCCTGCTCTACGCCATATACTACACATTCAGCAGTATGGGAACCCAAATGGGATTCATAACCTTAGGCATCATAGCAGTGGGAGTAATCGCTGCCACGGCATGGGTGATGCGTTCGAAGACCGTAGACCGGCTGTCGCTGGAAAAAGTGCTTGACCATCAGCCCGACCCGCTAAAAGGCATCCCCATCGGCGTGGGCGACAAAGGCAAGACCATCACACGCCTAACACTAATAGGAAATGCCGAAATAAACGGGCACATCATTGAAGTACAATCGGCAGACGGCTTCATCGAAGAACATACTGATGTTGAAGTATGCCGCATCGACAACCGCACGGTGTACGTGCAACGCTGCCGACCCTAAACCAACCAGTATTCATCAATCATTAAAACCATATTGTCATGAACGACCCTATCATCCTTCCGTTCGCCGTAGGCATAGGAACCATTATCCTACTGGCAATCTTCTTCCATTACGTGCCGTTTTTTCTTTGGCTTTCTGCCAAAGTATCCGGAGTACGGGTATCGTTAGTGCAACTATTCCTGATGCGCATCCGCAACGTGCCACCCCATGTCATTGTGCCTGCCATGATTGAAGCCCATAAAGCAGGATTAGGCAATATCACGCGTGATGAACTTGAAGCGCATTACATGGCTGGCGGACACGTGGAAAAAGTTGTGCATGCATTGGTGTCCGCATCGAAAGCCAACATCGAATTGTCGTTCCAAATGGCAACGGGAATTGATTTGGCGGGACGCGATGTATTCGAGGCCGTACAGATGTCGGTCAACCCCAAAGTCATCGACACACCGCCCGTGACCGCCGTGGCCAAAGACGGCATCCAGCTCATAGCCAAAGCCCGTGTGACGGTGCGTGCAAATATACGGCAACTGGTAGGAGGAGCAGGAGAAGATACTGTGCTGGCACGTGTGGGTGAAGGGATTGTATCCTCCATCGGCTCTTCGGAAAACCACAAATCAGTACTCGAAAATCCAGATTCCATATCGAAGTTGGTGCTCCGCAAAGGACTGGATGCCGGGACGGCATTTGAAATCCTATCCATTGACATCGCCGACATCGACATAGGACGGAACATCGGCGCTTCGCTCCAGATAGACCAAGCAAATGCCGACAAAAACATCGCCCAAGCAAAGGCGGAAGAACGACGCGCCATGGCGGTGGCACTGGAACAAGAGATGAAAGCCAAAGCCGAAGAAGCCCGCGCCAATGTCATCCAAGCGGAAGCTGAAGTTCCCAAGGCCATAGCAGATGCTTTCCGAAGCGGGAACTTAGGCATCATGGATTATTACCGGATAAAAAACATCCAGGCTGATACGGACATGCGGAACCATATAGCCAGCCCCGAACCGTATCCGGGCGGAATCGACCCGATGACCAAATAACAGCATGGTGCAAAAGACAAGCGATGACAATAACCCCAAAAAAGAATGAAACAAAAAACAAACCATTTCCCGCCTTCCGATCTGATTATCAACGAGGACGGTTCGATATTCCATCTTCATGTGAAACCCGGTCAACTTGCTGACAAAGTAATCCTGGTAGGCGATCCCGGACGTGTAAACCTTGTCGCCTCCCATTTCGACACCAAAGAATGCGACATCACAAGCCGTGAGTTTCATACCGTCACGGGAGAATATAAGGGGAAACGGATTACGGTAGTTTCCACCGGAATCGGATGCGACAATATCGACATCGTCGTAAACGAGTTGGATGCCCTCGCCAATATCGATTTCGGGGAACGAACGGAAAAAGACAGTCTGCGGAGCCTCCAACTGGTGCGTATCGGCACATGTGGGGGGCTGCAGGCCTATACACCGGTCGGCACGTTCGTCTGCTCGCAGATATCCATCGGTTTCGACGGACTTCTGAATTTCTATGCCGGACGCAACGCTATATGCGACCTGCCTCTTGAACGGGCCTTTCTCAACCACATGGGCTGGACAGGCAACCTCTGCGCCCCGGCTCTCTACGCCATCCATGCCGATGCGGAAATGGTGGAGCGCATAGCCGGAAAAGACATGGTGCGGGGCATCACCATTGCCGCAAACGGATTCTTCGGTCCACAAGGACGCGAATTGCGTCTCCCTCTGGCCGACCCCAACCAAAACCGCAACATAGAGTCTTTCCAATGGCAGAATCTGCATATCACCAACTTCGAGATGGAAAGTTCGGCACTTGCCGGACTGTCACGCCTCATGGGCCACCAAGCCACTACCGTGTGCATGGTCATAGCCAACCGCCTGACTCATGAGGCTAACACTGGATACAAGAACACCATAGACACACTCATCGAAACTGTGCTGGAGAGGATATGAAAGAAGTCGTCTGCATCTTCCTGGCCGGAGGTGCGGGGAGCGTACTGCGCTACACCGTACAACTCCTGATGCACGAACGCATCCATCCCTACCACTTCCCGTGGGCCACGTTCACGGTCAATATAGCAGGGAGCTTCCTCATCGGCTTCTTCTATGCCCTTTCCACCCGCCTACACCTCTCGCCCGAAGTACGCCTGTTGCTTACCACTGGTCTGTGTGGAGGGTTCACAACTTTTTCCACCTTTTGTAACGAAAATCTTACCCTCCTACGCCAAGGACATGCCATCACCTTCGTTTTCTACACAGGATTGAGTCTGATGCTGGGAATTGTGGGGGTATGGGCGGGAAGTGTCATCGGAGAGGGAATAAAATAGAAAGACTTCAAGAGAAAGAAGAAAAACAAAAAGATACATGGAACCAACATTCAAACAAACATCCGACATCGACAAAGAAGAACGATACTGCCTCTTCGTAAAGCAACTGTCCGCCCTCATCGAAGGCGAAACCGACGAAACAGCCTTGTTGGCCAACACCAGTGCCGCCCTGCACGAAGCCTTCAGTTTCTTCTGGGTAGGCTTCTATCTGGTAAAAAATGACGAACTCGTGCTCGGTCCCTTCCAGGGAAGCGTGGCCTGCTACCGTATCCGACGCGGACGGGGTGTGTGCGGAACAGCATGGGAGAAAATGCAGACTCTGATAGTCCCCGATGTAGAACAATTCCCCGGACACATCGCCTGCAGCTCGCTCTCGCGTTCTGAAATCGTAGTGCCCATCATAGCCGACAACGAAGTGAAAGGCGTGCTCGACATAGACTCCGACCAACTCGACGCCTTCGATGAAATCGACCGCAGATACCTGGAAGAAACCATAAACATTCTTGCCGACAAACTATATAAACACCCCGTTTCATAAAAACAGAAAAGAAAATTCATGAACGACATACAAGATACCATCTGCGCCATAGCCACTGCACAAGGCGGAGCCATCGGATTGATACGCGTATCCGGTCCCGATGCCATCGCTGTGACCGACCGCATTTTCACCCCTATCAACCCATCATCCCGGCCTTTGGCGGAACAAAAAGCTTATACACTTACTTTCGGGTACATCAGAGGCAATAAAGGAGAAATTATCGATGAGGTATTGGTTTCCGTTTTCCGTGCTCCACATTCGTACACGGGTGAAGACTCTACCGAAATCTCATGCCACGGTTCGGCATATATCCTCAGGCAGGTAATGCAACTACTCATTGACAACGGATGCCGCACCGCCAGGCCCGGTGAATATACCCAGCGTGCCTTCTTGAATGGTAAGATGGACCTGAGCCAGGCAGAAGCCGTGGCAGACCTCATCGCATCGACTTCCGAAGCTGCCCACCGTTTAGCCATGAACCAGATGCGTGGCGGATTCAGCCACGAACTGGACAATTTGCGTGACCGACTTCTTCATCTCACCTCACTCATGGAATTAGAGTTGGATTTCTCCGACCATGAAGATTTGGAATTTGCCGACCGTACAGAACTACAGGCACTCGCCGCACAAATAGAACAGCTTATCAGCCACCTGACAGACTCATTCAGTACTGGAAACGCTATCAAGAACGGTGTCCCCGTAGCAATTATCGGCGAAACCAATGCCGGCAAGTCCACCCTGCTCAATGCTTTAGTAAAAGAAGAACGTGCCATAGTCAGCGATATCCACGGCACCACACGCGATGTAATCGAAGATACAATAAATTTAGACGGGATCACCTTCCGTTTCATTGATACTGCCGGCATTCGCCAAACCCATGATGCAATTGAAGCTTTAGGTATCGAACGCAGCTTCCGCGCTGTCGACCAATCACAAATCGTCATCCTCGTACACGACAAATCACGAGGTGAATCCGCATTCCAAACCTTTTATCAAAATGTAGTCCCCCACCTAAAAGGCAAGCAGGTCATCATTGCCCTCAACAAATGTGACCTTTCTGATACTTCTGCCTTTACCCCTCCTCAAGGCACCTTCATTGAAATCTCAGCCAAAGAAAGACAGAATATCTCCTGCCTGCAGGGGCTGTTGGTACAGACGGCTGCCTTGCCCGACATTCAGTCGGGCGATACAATCGTAACGAATGCCCGACACTACGAAGCCCTTGCCCGTGCACTCGAATCCATCCGCCGCGTGCAAAAAGGACTGGCAACAAACCTGTCCGGCGACTTTATCTCACAAGATCTCCGCGAATGTATTTTCCATTTAAACGAAATCATAGGGAAAGTAGTTACTGACGAAGTACTTGAAAATATCTTCAAACATTTTTGCGTCGGCAAATAGGATAGTGTAATCAACCGCAACGAATTAGAATCAACTATAATGAAGTCGCTGATTTTCAGCGGCTTTTTTATTTTCCAAAATCCAGCCATAAACAGTTGGAGACTGTTGTTCACCATATTTTTCTACCGTATTTCTACCGCGGAACAATTAAGGGCT
>CAZAUU010000084.1:0-6568 GCA_964488405.1 uncultured Phocaeicola sp. | reverse complement strand
TGCCATGTCTTCCCCGAAATCGGGAGAACACCATGACGTGCATGACATAGAGAAAGTCATCGGAGACATGTTCAATGATCTTGAAAAATCCAATATCAGGATTGGAGGGCTTTTCCTCAATGCCGATGCGGGATTTGATTGCGATGTCCTACGTAACTTCCTACATAAAAAAGAAGTTGTCGCAGACATTTGCATCAGCAGGAGAAGAAATGACTCTGATGATATTCCGGTGGACGATGAGCTTATGCCGAAAGGTTTTCCATTGAATGTACCAATGCCTGGATGGACAGCTTCAGAACAGTGTTAAAAAACTTTAAAAACTATATTTTAGCGAGATAACTGTGTCACACAATTATTTCTCAGTAGAAACCTCATCGGTCGGGGAACGGCCAGCGCCAAGGGGCGGGCCATAACGGATACGCATAGGAGATGGCCTGTCCCATCCTGCTTTTGGGTGATACCTTGATATATGTGCTTTCCATCCATTTTTCAAAGGAATCCAGCAAGGGTGCAGACTGACGGATCCGTAGTTTGCAGCGTTCTTCCGCCGTATATTCCCGAGAGTCGGCAAAGTGTTCTGTCCGATAAATCTCCTGTATTGTTTTCAAGGCATGCTCCGCCAGGACTTCTGTTCTCCTCCAAGGCCATTTCAAAATGACATCTGAGATGGGCCAGGCAGGCTATGAGGCACACTCCTTCAGTACCTTCAAATACATTGTAGGCACAACCTTCACTCTGCAGATATCCCTTAAAGTCCTTCAGCAGTTTCCTCATGGTCTGTCCCGAACGGGAGCCATCTTCGTAATGGAAGATGACCGGCTTTTCCATGACCGCCCTGACCATCCACAGATACTCCTTGTCGGCCTTCCTCTTTCCCTTATTGATCACCCTTACGGTTGTCTCGTCCGCCTGGACGTTTCCGCAACCGACAACCAGCCGTACCAGCTCGTCATAAAGTGGTTTCCAGCCAGCATGGTGGAACCGGCCAGACATTTGTAAACAGGAGAAGATGGAAGCGGGGCAATGATTACGCCACTTTCACCTTCCCTGGGAAGACTCAGGTTGTCTTTCAGTCCATATTTGGGACGGACAGTCTCCTTTACATACAGCCTGACCGGTTCAAATTCCAGTGTACGGGTACGTTCCTCACCGATCCGTCTGTAGCGCTCCGGATCCTCCCGGACGGGCTCAATCACCACTTCTACCACAGGCAATCCCTCCAGGAGTTCGCGGTTACGCCAGGATTCCTTCTTCTTTCCATCATGCTTTGCTTTTGAAGGAACCGACGCAATTCTGTCCTCCTCACGGATGTCTCCACCCTGTTCGATTGCGGGAACGGAATCGAACAGGAACAACTGGTTGGGATCCAGGGCTGCCAGCCTTTCACTTCTCCGTCCGAAGAGCTGACGGTTCATCCACACTATCTGTGAAAGCAGTTCCTATATCTTCTATTGTAGCACATTCGTTTGTTCCAGCAGTTTTCCATTGGATTCCACAAGGGAGCGGTTGCTCTCCAAGAGACCGGCTATCTGCTCCTGTTGACTCTTAACAGACAAGAACTCTTCTTTACTCATTAATGGGCTTTTTTGTTGACAAAGTAACAGAAGAGGAGATGAATTTACAATGTGTACTTACTTTATCGGATGCTTACGCTTATTTGAGATGGCCTCTTTTTATAATAAACAATCACCAATCATCCGTACGGAAAGGATATAACGGAAGTTCGCGCGTCCCGGCCACATTACCCGGCTGGAAATCCCGAAAACAATAGCGGACTGCTACCGGCTCCGTGACCTTGTCACACGTGACCTTGATTTGCAGGTTGTTGTACACTTCAGCCTTTGCCGGATAAAATACCCTGTCACTGCCTGCTACTTCAAATCCTTCCATATCATCTTGACGATTGAATCCGTCTTCTGCATTGTTGAACGAAAGAATCACACTGCCATCTTCCCTTATCTCCATCGATTTATACGAAGGTCCGACCGCCGCAATGCCTTTCACCCCATACGTCCTTGCCAATGCCAAATAAGCCAAACGTTTACCCACATCAGTCTTGTCTTTGGGATGCACGTTATTCGCTTCGTAAGGCTCCACCAAGTCATTGGTAGAAATCATGCCACTATTCGGAATGATGGATTGCGCCTTAAACTGTTGCTCGCGGAGAAATGCGCTACCCGTATTTTCGTATGAACCGAAAGGAGCAATCTCCACATAATAAAAAGGAAGTTCACCCAATCCCCACTCGTTTCGCCATAAGTCGACCATGGTCTTCAGGCGTTCTGCATAGTCCGGCCTGCCCACATTCGATTCACCCTGATACCAGAGGAATCCCTTAATAGTATAGTTTTCCAAAGGCTTCAACATTCCGTTGTACATCAGTATGGGGCTCAGATAATGCCACCAGTCATGAGGCTCTTCCTTACGGATGTCGCGTTTCAAATCGATATCGGGATAGTTCCTCACAATACTTGCCGGAAGCCATCCTTCCACCCTCGTTCCTCCCCAGCTGCAATTGATGATGCCAACAGGAATGTCCAGCACCTGATTCATCATCATGGCAAAATGAAATGCCGTAGCACTGAAAGAAGGCGCATTCTCCGGATTGCTCACTTTCCAACTTCCATAACAGACATCCACGGGTTCCAACTGACCGTTCTTTTCAATCGTTGCCACCCGGATGCCTTTCCATTTCGAAGCCGTGGCTATGGTCTCATTGGCTCCTTCTATGGGACAATTCCAAAAACCACTCAATGGCATCTCCATATTCGACTGGCCAGAACAAAACCATACCTCGCCTATCAGGACATTCTCCACTGAGGTTTCTTCCCCGTCCGAGAAGGTGATTGACTGCGCTTCATACGTAGCAGCAGGTGTCTGCACCTTGGCAAGCCACCTACCTGCATTATCGCTTGCCACCGTATAGGTCTGATCGTTCCATGAAACACGAACCGTCACCTCCGTATTCGGATTCGCCTTTCCCCATAGACGGACCTCGGTCTGTTGCTGAAGCACCATGTTGTCACTTATTATGTCGGGCAAGACAACTTTCGCCCACACGCCCGTCTGCGCAGATGCAAGTAAACAGGCAATCATTATCCTCTTTCTCATAACAAACTGTTTTTATATACTGGTTTTTTCTTTCAATCTTCAGCCTATGAGAATCACCACTCCATCAGTGCCTTCAGGTATGCGGTCAGTTCGGAAGCCATCTTCTGATGCTGCCTCATCGATGGATGCCAGTTCGCCCCGTATCCCAACGAACCAGTCTGCGGGGACATGTCAAACCGGTAGACTCCCGTATCACCCGCCTGCCTGCGTTCTTCCACAACAGCGTCCATCGCCTTCTTCACGTCATCCAGCGGTTTCCCGTTTAACATCGAACCTGTCAGCAAGACAATTTTTGCTCGGGGATAAAGTTTGCGCAGACGATTTGCGAACTGCCGGTAACCATCCGTTAGCAAGCCAAAATCGTATTTGCCATCCCCCACATCGTTCGTACCCAAATTGACACACACCACATCGGGTATATAAAGGTTGTGATCCCAAAGTTCTGTCGGGTCGTTGAACAGTACCTGTTCATACATGGCAGGCAGGCAATCCGCACTGCCCGACTCAGGCGCTCCGAAATTACGGTAAATACCGATGCCCGAACGTGCCACTGCTATATGTTGCGCCCGTAAGGCACGTGCCGTCTGGGCCGCATATGTATAAAAATGATTTTCCGTTTCATACGTGAAAGGTGCAGACCGGTCATCCGTTTCCACCCCATAACCACATGTAATGGAATTCCCGATGAATTCAATACGCCGTTCCGGCAATGCCGGAGTCCCGGCCAGCGTACATCCCCCGTCGAGGTAAAAACCTTCGAACACCGGCTTCAACTCATAACCTTCCAAAATGTACATGAGACAGATCCGGTGCACACCTTCGGGCAATCCTTCGGCAAGTGTCAGGATGGAATCGTTTTGAGTAAAGTTGATTCGGTAAGGCAGACGGTCATCTATTTCCACCATGAAACTGCCACTCCCCGGCTTGGCTTTCATTTTCAACGAAGTACCCTCAAAATCAGCCAATATACTGACACCCGGATAAGTGAAACAGATGGCTCCCGGGATACGGCGACTGATACGACCCATATATGCGATACGTGCATCATCCGCCGAAATAAAGACAGAATCAAATTGATTTCCAGCAAAAACGGGGAAACAGAAGCATGAAAGCATTATTACCAATATGGCTCCCCAAGGACCAAAATGTATTTTCATAGCCGTGTGTTTTTCACAAAGATAAGCAAAATTATTCATTCAGGCTAATAGTTTTTTATCCATTATCTGCACAAACCGTATCAAAATCCTTTCCCTCACATGGTTGCACAATCCGGAAGGCAGGTTCATGCAGACACAGCTGTTCCCTGTATTGTTTGGGCGAAAGTCCGATGTGCCTTTTTACATATTTCCCGAAGAAAGAAAGGTTGGGAAAATCCAATTCGATAGAGATTTCCTTGATACTCTTTTCCGATTTGCCAAGCAAGTATTGGACATCCTTTATCACATATTGGTTGATAATATCGGACGGCGACTGCCCACACATGTCCTTACATACAGCCGAAAGGTATTTGGGCGTCACATGCAGTTTGTCGGCATACCAGGACACCATCCGTTTTTTGGGATAGGAAGAGGTAAGCAGGTGCAGGAAATCTTTCAACAGCCGTTCACCCGAAGTGTATTTGGGAGGGGTAAGTTTGCCGAAGCATTCCATTGAATCACAAAACTCGTATAAAAATGCTTGGATCAACGAACCGATGACTTCTTTTTGATGGTAAAAAGGTACGCCGGTTAACCTGGAACGCAGAAGATCATAATACTGACAGAACATTGCCATCACCTTGGAATCTAAGGTGATGACAGGCGTTTTTTCCAATATTTTCAAGATATCCCAACTATTGTTCGATATCAATACAAGCCGATTGATGTATTCGGGCGACAAACAAATGCAGCGCAGGATCGCATCGGCACTCACCATACTTTTCTCCAAAAGGATGTTAGGATGGCACAGCAACAAATCGTTCTCTTTCATCGTATATTGTTCCCCGTCAATGTAAAGCGAAACATACCCCTTTAGGCACACTGCAAGCATAGCGATTTCCATACGCACTACATCATTTAACTTATCCATCGCCTGCAAATTCTCAATAAGGGCAAGATTGTTGTCACAGTAAATTGCTAACCGTTCATTTTCTATAATGTCCAAATTTCCTTTTCTAATATCCATATTCATTATCCTCCTAAATCATTTATGGGCAAAATAAATCATTATTATCCAAAGTACATTGGTTTATATTCCTTGATAAATGTCTGATTTATCCCTATCATTAGACACCCGGGAAAACAGAACACTTATCGAATAAAACAGAACCATGACAATCAGATAAAACTCTTTTACTTTGTGAAAAAACAGGATAAAAATGAAACAAAAAATCATGATGCCGGTATATGTGGCACTTTCTGTGCTGACGGCCTGCCGTCAAGAGGCTACGGTTCAAGTAAACGAACCGGTTCAAATAAAAACAATGGAAGTTGTCCCCACAGTGATTGGAGACACGCAACGTTTTTCGGGAACAGTGGAAGAAGCGGCCGGTACGCCACTCAGTTTTTCGGTAATGGGCACCGTGGAGGCCGTACATTTCCGGTTGGGAGAACGGGTGGAGAAAGGGAGACTGTTAGCCTCGCTCGACCCGACATCAATCCAAAGCAACCACGATGCCGCCAAAGCATCACTCGTACAGGCGGAAGACACTTACCGCCGCATGAAAGAACTGTACGACAAGGGAAGCCTGCCTGAAATAAAGTGGGTGGAAGCGCAAAGTAAGCTCCAACAGGCACGTGCCATGGAAGAGATAGCACGGAAAAACCTGAAAGACTGCAAGCTTTATGCCCCTTTCGATGGAGTGATAGCGGACAAATCAGTTGAAGTGGGACAAAACGTGATTCCAAGCATGGCAGTCGGTAAACTGGTGGATATCACCCGATTGAAAGTGAAAATCGCCATACCGGAAACAGAAATCGCTTCGGTTTTCCTACAACAAAAGGCAGAGATTTCCATCCCGGCATTGGGGCACCGGAAGCTTTCCGGAACGGTGATCGAAAAAAGTGTCGTAGCAGATCCTATTTCCCGTTCCTACGAAGTAAAAATTGACGTGACAGATCCAGACAAGACCTTGATGCCGGGCATGGTGACCGAAGTCACGCTGAAAGGCACAGAAGAGGAAAAGCTCGTCGTGGTGCCGGCACGCATAGTACAGTTAGATGAACAAAACCGCTTGTTCGTGTGGATAGACAACAGTGGGAAGGCAGAGAAGCGAATCATAACCTGCGGAGACTTTGCCGGCAACGGTGTAATCGTGACACAAGGACTCAACCAAGGCGACCGTATCATCGTGGACGGACAACAGAAAGTATGTAACGGAACATCCGTAACGGAAATTTAAGCAAATCAATTCAATATGAAAACAAAGAAACGAAACTTCGTGGAATGGGCCATGCATTACAGGCAGATAGTTATCCTG
>CAZAUU010000083.1:0-6731 GCA_964488405.1 uncultured Phocaeicola sp. | reverse complement strand
CACAATGGAGAAACCAAAAAAGAAAGAGGGTCTGTCCCGCCTGTTCGAGATAGCGGGGCAAAAGAAAGGTCTGCTTCTATTGGCAGGAGTGTTGTCGGCAGGCAGCGCAGTTTGTATGCTCGTGCCTTATTGGGCCGTTTATAAAATCTTAGAAGAACTGCTGTCACACGGTGGAAATCCGGCCGCTTCGGACGGAGCAGACATGATGCGTCGGGGGTGGATAGCGTTTGGAGGGCTTGTCGGTGGATTGATTTTATTATATGCTGCCTTGATGTCCTCACACATTGCCGCATTCCGCATCCTGTATGGATTGCGTGTCCGCCTGTCCGAACACATCGGCAAACTCCCGTTAGGGTATCTGAACAATACATCTACCGGAGCCATCAAGAAAACGATGGATCAGAACATAGAGAAGATAGAAGGATTCATCGCCCACACGATCCCGGACCTGGTAAATGTGGCCGCTACGGTGATTGTGATGCTTGCCATCTTCTTCTCATTGGATGTGTGGCTGACGGTTGTCTGTCTGGCGGTCGTGGTACTTAGCCTCTTCCTGCAATTTTCCAATTTTATGGGAAAAAAGGCAAAAGAGTTCATGGCTATCTATTATGACACACAAGAAAAGATGAGCGCATCTGCCGTGCAATATGTACGGGGAATGCCGGTAGTCAAGATTTTCGGGCAGAGCGTCCGCTCGTTCCGGCAGTTCAATGCAGAGATTCAAGCATACAAGACATTCGCTTTGAAATGTTGCGACACGTACCAGAACGGGATGATAGCATTTACCGTCTTGCTGAATTCGACGGTGACATTCATCCTTCCCATGGGCATTCTGCTGTTGCAGGCAAATCCACAATCGTTGTCGTTGGCGGTGGTATGGCTCTTCTTCATCATCATGGGTCCGGGCATGGCTTCACCCGTTTACAAACTGACCTTTTTAGGAGGCAACACGCGCGATATCAACGAAGGGGTAAGCCGCATCGACCGTATAATGGAAAGGAATCCTATGCCGGAACCGGAGCATCCGCAAGTGCCTGCCACCTACGATGTGGAATTTCACCATGTGTCATTCTCATACGAGAACACGGAACAGGGTACCAGGACGGAAGCCTTGCGTGATGTCAGCTTCATCGCGCCACAGGGGAAAATAACTGCCCTTGTCGGTCCGTCAGGAAGCGGCAAATCAACGGTCGCCAACCTAATACCCCGTTTTTGGGACGTGGAGCAAGGAGAAGTACGCATAGGTGGTGTGGATATACGCCGGATAGCCACGGTAAAGCTGATGGACATGGTTTCATTCGTCTTTCAGGACACTTTCCTCTTCTACGACACACTGTATGAGAACATAGCTGTCGGCACCCCCGATGCCACGAAAGAGGAAGTGGTAGCCGCTGCCAAAGCTGCCCAATGCCATGACTTCATAGAACGCCTGCCACAAGGCTATGAAACAAAGATGGGCGACAAAGGTATATTCCTGTCCGGTGGCGAAGCACAGCGAATATGTGTGGCACGTGCCATACTGAAAAACGCACCGATATTGGTGCTAGATGAAGCCACAGCCTTTGCAGACCCGGAAAACGAACATAAAATGCAGATGGCTTTGCAATCACTGATAAAGGACAAGACGGTTATTGTGATAGCTCACCGCCTTTCTTCCATCATTTCTGCGCATCAGATTGCCGTCATGAAAGAAGGACGCATTGTGCAGTGCGGGCAACATGACACTTTATCTGTGACAGAAGGCGTGTATAAAAACATGTGGGATGCCTATACGAGTGCATATCACTGGACGTTGAACAAAAACTGAATGAAAAGAGAACTGTATTATGAATGCAATCAGAAACATTACAATAGGCTACACGGAACGGCTCTACAGACCGGTTGGTTACACGATGCTTACCAACTTAGTAAATATAGTGCCGTTTTGCCTTTCTATAGAAGCGGTACGCATCATCTTTAGTACATTTGACGGGAGCGGACAGCCGCTTGATACAACCCGCCTATGGTGGATATTCGGCATTACGGTTGTTTATATGCCGGTCATGGCTTTTGCGGAACGGGCATCTTACCGGGCTAATTTCAGAGGAGCATACGAGATGAGTGCTTCCGGACGTTTATCACTGGCGGAACACCTGCGGAAACTTTCGTTGGGCTTTCTGTCAAGGCGCGACCCCGGCGATTTGTCTTCCATGCTCATCACGGATTTTATGATGGCGGAAACCGGAATCTCGCATCATCTACCCCAATTAATGGGTGCAGTGGTTATGCCCGTGCTGGCTTTTGCCTCATTGATATGGATTGATTGGAGGATGGCTGCCAGCATGTTTGCGGCCTTGCCACTTGCGATGCTTGTTTTGTGGGCAAGCACAAAGACACAGCGGAAGTTGAGCAGCAGACAGATTCAAGCAAAAATAAATGCAGGAAACCGACTGGAAGAATACCTGCAGGGCATCCGGGTAATGAAAGCCTACAATCTGTTAGGCGACCGGTTTGTTCGTCTTCGCAATGCCTTTGCCGAACTTCGCCGTGCCTGCATCCGTCAGGAAGCTCTGTTAGGACCATTTGTTCTGTTGAGTATCACGTTGGTACGTGCCGGGCTGACAATGATGGTACTATGCGGAACTTATCTTCTGCTGGGAGGGAGCCTTTCAATCCTTGTATTTGTACTGTTTCTCGTGGTCGGCTCCCGGGTGTTCGATCCGCTGACTTCCGCCCTGACCAATTTTACAGAGTTCCGATACTTTTCCATTGCCGGAGGACGTATCCTTTCACTCATGAATGAACCGGAAATGGAAGGAGAACGGCAATCCCCGATGGCAGGTGACATTCGGTTTGAACATGTATCATTTGCCTATCAGGACAAGGAAGTGTTGCACGATATGACTGTCACGCTTCCGGAAAACTCATTGACAGCTCTTGTAGGCCCTTCGGGAAGTGGGAAAACTACAGTCATGAAACTATGCGCCCGTTTCTACGACCCCAAGCAAGGCCGCATCTTCTTCAACGGCGTTCCGATGAACGAAATAGCACCCGAAAGCCTGATGAGCCACATTTCAATGGTGTTCCAGGATGTCTACCTGTTTCAGGACACGATACGCAACAACATCCGTTTCGGCAAAACGGGTGCAACGGATGAAGAAATAATAGCTGCCGCCAGAAAAGCCTGTTGCCATGATTTCATCATACGTTTATCACGGGGATATGACACGATGGTAGGAGAAGGTGGATGTACCCTTTCGGGAGGAGAAAAACAACGCATTTCTATCGCACGTGCCATATTGAAAGATGCACAAATCATTTTGCTGGACGAAGCCACTGCCTCACTTGACCCAGAGAATGAAGTGCAGGTGCAAAAAGCCATCGACTCTTTGATTAAAGGACGCACCGTCATTGCAATCGCCCACAGGCTCAAGACCATCAAGAATGCCGACCGGATAATCGTCTTGGATAACGGACAGATAAAGGAACAAGGCACACATGATGAACTTGTCCGAAAAGAAGGACTTTATTCTCATTTGTGGAAGACCCAAGAAAGCATTTCCGGCTGGAAATTATAAAAATGGCATATTATTAATGAATGTCTGTTTTTCCTCATGGAACAGACATTCATTTCAAACAACAGATTCCTAAATGAATTTGTAGAATAAGGTACCGAGGAATCACCATAAATTAAATACTCTTATCGTTATGTTTCATCTCTTAACAGATTAATTTAATCTTACTATCGAACTCCCGTGATTCAGCAACGAAACGTTGTCTTTTCCGGTACTTTTGTTTGCAAGAATCTTCTCTTCTGTTTTATCATTTTTAGAGGCACAGAAATGCTGTATCGCAAAAAAAATGTATCTTTGCATATTGATTTATATAAACGAAAATGAGCGAAGAACAGACACTTGCCAATGGGAATAATTATTCGGCTAGCAGCATTCAGGTATTGGAAGGATTGGAAGCCGTACGAAAACGTCCCGCCATGTATATCGGCGATATCAGCGAAAAAGGCTTGCACCACTTAGTATATGAAGTAGTTGATAATTCAATTGATGAAGCACTTGCGGGCTATTGTACACACATAGAGGTAACTATCAATGAAGACAATTCAATTACCGTACAAGACAACGGACGTGGTATTCCTGTGGATTTTCACCAGAAAGAAAAAAAGTCAGCATTGGAAGTGGTTATGACCGTACTTCATGCCGGAGGAAAGTTTGACAAAGGATCATACAAGGTATCCGGAGGCCTGCATGGAGTAGGAGTATCGTGTGTCAATGCATTGTCAACACATATGATCACCAATGTATACCGTAACGGGAAAGTATATCGGCAGGAATATGAATGTGGGAAGCCCCTTTATCCTGTAAAGGAAGTTGGAACCACTAACCTGACCGGGACATGCCAGACATTCTGGCCCGACAAGAATATCTTTACGGTAACCGAGTACAAATATAATATCCTGCAGGCACGTATGCGTGAGTTAGCCTACCTGAACAAAGGAATTACCATTACTTTGACTGATAAGCGTGAATGCGAAGAAGATGGATCGTACAAGCAGGAAGCGTTCCACTCCGAAGAGGGGGTAAAAGAATTCGTGCGTTTTCTCAATTCTACCAATACACCGCTTATCAATGATGTGATTTATCTGAATACCGAAAAACAGGGAGTGCCTATCGAATGCGCGATTATGTATAATACTGGATTTCGTGAAAACCTGCATTCGTACGTGAATAACATCAATACCATCGAAGGAGGAACACATGAAACGGGGTTCCGCATGGCACTAACCCGTGTACTGAAGAAATATGCCGAAGACAGTAAAGCTCTGGAAAAGGCTAAGGTTGAAATTTCGGGAGAAGACTTCCGAGAAGGATTGACAGCTGTTATTTCCGTCAAAGTGGCAGAACCACAGTTCGAAGGACAGACAAAGACAAAATTAGGCAACAATGAGGTGAGCGGAGCTGTAAATCAGGCTGTAGGCGAAGCCCTGACTTATTATTTGGAAGAGCATCCCAAGGAAGCCAAGACAATAGTAGACAAGGTAATACTTGCAGCCACGGCACGTATCGCCGCCCGCAAGGCACGTGAATCAGTACAGCGTAAAAGCCCTATGGGCGGAGGGGGATTGCCAGGCAAACTTGCCGACTGTTCCAGTCGCATACCTGAAGACAGTGAACTTTTCCTGGTAGAGGGAGATTCTGCCGGTGGTTCAGCCAAGCAGGGAAGAAGCCGCCAGTTCCAAGCCATCCTGCCTTTGCGGGGTAAAATATTGAATGTAGAAAAAGCCATGTGGCACAAAGCCTTCGAAAGTGACGAAGTGAATAATATTATCCAGGCATTGGGTGTACGTTTCGGTGTGGACGGGACCGAAGACAGTAAGAAAGCAAACATTGACAAGTTACGTTACCACAAAGTAATCATCATGACCGATGCCGATGTAGACGGTTCGCACATTGACACGCTCATCATGACTCTTTTCTTCCGTTATATGCCCGAAGTGATTCAGGGCGGGCATCTTTACATTGCCAATCCGCCCCTTTATAAATGCTCGAAAGGGAAAATCAGCGAATATTGTTACACCGATGAAGACCGTCAGGCATTCATGCAGAAATATGGTGACGGGACAGAAAACGGCATCCATACCCAGCGCTACAAAGGTTTGGGCGAAATGAATCCGGAACAGTTGTGGGAAACTACCATGAATCCGGAAACCCGCATTCTGAAACAGGTGAGCATCGAAAATGCTGCAGAAGCCGACTATATTTTTTCCATGTTGATGGGTGATGATGTGGCTCCGAGACGTGAATTTATAGAAAAGCATGCCACTTATGCAAACATTGATGCATAGGTTACCTTATCCCATAAAACCAAGGTTTTACAAAGGCAGGGAATAAGCGTAAGCACCCCGAGATGACGTCATTGTACGGACTGACAGATGTGCCTGCATACTACTCAGCATTGAGACGAGTGCCAGATTAAGACAGGCAAGCCGGAAGGAACTCTTCGCTCCGGCAGTGTCAGTCCACCATCCCCAGTTTTGCGCATGTACATCGTATAGCTGCGATTCGACAGTCTTTCCGTTCTTGATAAACAAACTTTCTAATACTTATTCGCTGTCCTCTTTTGAGTGTATTGTACGGTAAGCGGAGGGGGAGATGCCGATTTCCCCCTTAAAATATTCGAAAAAGAGAGGTTTGGGAAGTTGAGTCCGTATGCAATTTCTTTGATAGTTTCCTGGGTGCAACAAAGCTTGTATTTGATTTCGTCCATGACTTTCTCCTTTATCAGCAAAGTGGGAGTCTTTCCGCACACATGTCTCACCACAACGGATAAATACTTGGGTGAGATGCATAGCATGGAAGCGTAGAATTTTACACTCCTGTCTTCGGCAAGATGAGTGGTTACCCAATCCAGAAAACGAGTGTATAGGTACTCATAACGGGATTGATGCACATAGTTCGCTTCTGCATTGACACTTACGGACAACGTCACTTTTCCATCCTGAACCAATTGCTCGATCAACGGGAACAGTTCTGTAAGATTCAGTCCTGTTCTTTCCTTCAGTTCCACAAAGGAAAAATGCTGCTTTCCTTGGATGGCATTCAATATCGTATGTTCCATCTTTCTTTCCGGCATTTCCTTAAAATGACAATAAGTTCATGCCCTCTTCCTATAAGTCGCGGCGGCCACGAGGCTGAACAGGAGGGCAAAGCCGGACAATGCCGCATATTGCCTCCAAA
>CAZAUU010000082.1:5342-6835 GCA_964488405.1 uncultured Phocaeicola sp. | reverse complement strand
GCTGCAATGAGCAGGGTGGCTGAGGAGTGAGGCAGAGCAATGTCCGTCCGAGTGCTGTCGGCTTGTGGCAACCATAACCGGCTGCCGCCATCTGCCCGAAGTGGGCAGATGGTAGCTAACGTTAAGAAAAGTATGAGTAAACGAATCTTTATATTCATGTCTGTTCACGGTAAAAGAGATATTTCCTATTCGGCACTGCCGTCGATGGTCAGGATGCGTCCTTGTTCGTCATAATCCAACTTGCATACTTTCAGGCTGCGTAGCCAGGTCTTGCCGTTGGAAGGAACACAATCGTGATGAAACAGATACCATTCACCTTTGTATTCCACGATGGAATGATGAGTAGTCCAGCCCACCACCGGCGTGAGGATGATACCTTGATACGTGAAAGGGCCGTAAGGATTGTTGCCGACGGCATAGCACAGGAAGTGTGTGTCGCCGGTAGAGTATGAGAAATAGTATTTGCCACGATATTTGTGCATCCAGCTGGCTTCGAAGAAACGGTGCGGGTTGTCGGCCGTAAGGGGTTTTCCGTTCTGGTCGACAATCAGTACGCTGCGGGGAGGCTCGGCAAATTGCAGCATATCGTCCGATAGTTTTGCTACGCGAGGCGGTAAGGCCGGTTCGTTGCCCGAAGGCAAGCAGGCATTTTCCAGTGCTTTGTTGTCGCGGTAACGTTGCAACTGTCCGCCCCAGATGCCGCCGAAATACATGTAGTAGCTTCCGTCATCGTCGCGGAACACGGCAGGGTCTATGCTGTAGCTGCCTCGCATCGGGTCGGGTTGTGCTACAAACGGTCCTTCCGGACGGTCGGCAATGGCCACGCCCATGCGGAAAATGTCGTTCTGGTCTTTCAGTGGGAAGTACATGTAGTATTTTCCGGCTTTTTCGGCCACATCGCAGTCCCATAACTGGCGGCCGGCCCAAGCAATGTCTTCCGTGCGCAGTACGATGCCGTGATCGACAACAGGCCCGTTCATGACGTCGTCGGTAGAAAATACATGATAATCCTTCATGTTAAAGTGGTCGCCATTATCGTTTTCCGGTATTCCGCTTTCCCAGTCATGGCTAGGGTAAATATACACTTTGCCGTTGAACACGTGTACAGATGGGTCGGCCATATAGTCGGCAGGCACCAAGTATCTCATTTCTTTTTTCATAAGATGTTTTTTTAATGAATTTATTGTGGTTGTTGGTTCTCGTAATCGGCAGTGGCGTAAATGCCTACCATAGTGCCGGTAAATCCTCCGGCGGTGTGTGTACTGAGCAAGTCCGCCGATACGGGTTGGCCTACGGCAGTCCATCCTTTCTTCGGGTGGAAGCTGTAACTGAAAGTGTAGTACACGCCATTGTCGGCAGCGGTTGAACCTGTTATTTTCAGATGAAGAATCCTGTCGGCATCTTTGTCCGACAAGGGCAGACTTGTTTCGCTCTGGCATACTCCCGAACTGTAGACAGACAATTTCAGACAAGGGCGATTGTTCTCATCCAGT
>CAZAUU010000082.1:0-5242 GCA_964488405.1 uncultured Phocaeicola sp. | reverse complement strand
TCCATTGCACAGGCAGGATAAATGTCTCACGTCCGCTTACGTCATGTTGTCCTTTGTAAGGACGGACGCCCAGAAATACGGCATACCAACGGCCATCCGGTGTTTGAACCAGGTCGGCATGCCCCGTAGCAGTTACCGGATTGGGACGGTCGACCGGTAAGTGGCGTTGCGTCAGGATGGGATTGATGGTGCATGGCTTAAACGGCCCGAAAGGCGATGAGGCGGAAAAGACCACCTCGCTGTGTTGCGGGCCGGTTCCTCCTTCGGCAGCCATCAGGAAGTAAGTGTCTCCAATGTGGTAGAGGTGTGGCCCTTCAATCCATATAGGTTTTGAGGCAAGGTCTACTCCACCGTCGATAATGAGTTTTTGCGGTCCTACGGTTCGGTTGTTCTTCCAGTCGAATTCCCGTATCCAGATAGCGCGATGTCCTTCATACAAAGGCTCTCCTGCGGGGGCATCGTTGTTGACGATATATGCCTTTCCGTCGTCATCAAACAACAAGCCCGGATCGATTCCACCCACCTCAGGCAGGCGGATCGGATCACTCCATTGGCCGGTTTTGGGGTCGTCGGTAGTGAAGAAGATGGTTCCCTGTCCGTGCACATCGGTTGTTATCAGATAGAAAAGCTGATTGTGCGGATTGTACTTGATGTCGGGCGCATAGATGCCATCGCTGATGCGTATGCCGTCTTGCAGTGACAACTGTGTGGGGCGGTTGATGACATTGCCCAGACGAGTCCAATGCAGCAGGTCGTTACTGTGCCAGATAGGAATGCCCGGATAGAAAGAGAAAGATGAGTTTACCAGATAATAATCGTTCCCCACGCGACAGATGCTGGGGTCGGGATAACATCCGGGCAGTAGGGGGTTGGCAGTGGAGTCGAAAGAACTATTCTCCTGTTGTGGCTCTGCTTCGTAAGTGAATGAATGGAATATCGCTTTTTGAGGCGCAATAAGTTCGCGGACAAAAGGCTTGGGCTGATACTGACGATCGAATAACAGCGGATAATCTTTACGTCCTTTAACAGGGAAGTCGTTCTTCCAGGAATCTCCGTCGCTCACTCCCCAAGTCGTGACGCGGGTAATGACGTCTGCATGTTTCACAAAAAGGTCGAAGAACGCCTTCATGCGTGCATTCCACAAGCGACTGACAGAGTCGGGCAATGCTTGCGGGTATGGGTTCGTGGCTCGTTGATATGCTATGGTGTCGGAGATGTTGGCTGTTTGATTTACGGTGGGCAGAGCGCTCATATCCCATTCGGTAATCATGACCTTGCAACCGGTGGAAGCGAAAGCCAATATGCTTTCTTCGAAGTCTTGAAGGTTCGGATAGTCGATGCCCATGTGTCCCTGCATGCCGATTGCATCGATACGCAGGCCGCTCTCTTTCAATTTGTTTACCATGCGGACTACGGTTTCTCTGCGTCCGCGCACATTCATGCCGTAATCATTGTAGTAGAGCTCGGCATTCGGGTCGGCTTCGTGGGCATATTGGAAGGCCAGTGGAATGTATTCCTCGCCGAGTATCTGGTAAAAGGGAGTATTCCGATAGGAGCCGTCTTCCAAGATAGCTTCGTTCACCACATCCCAACCTTTGATTCGTCCGCGATAACGGCTTACGATGGTAGTGATGTGGTCTTTCATGCGTTGCTTCAGCACTTCGGGCGAAACGGGCTTTCCTTGTTCGTCAATGCAAAACCAGGGTGCTAATTGTGAGTGCCATATCAGGCAGTGGCCGATGACGCTCATGCCGTACTTTTCCCCGAAAGCAACCAGTGCATCGGCATCAGCGAAGTCGTAGCGCCCTTCTTCCGGATGGATGTTGGCGCTTTTCATGCAGTTCTCTCCTACAATGGAATTGAAATGTTGCGTAATGAGTTTCACTGCAGCCGTATCTTGTTCGGCTGCTTGTTGTTCGTTGATGGCTGCTCCCACCAGAAACTTATCACCGAAGGTATTCTTCAGCGAGGGTGTCGACCGATTGTATTTTGTCGCGTTTCCACTACATGCAATTATGCTTACGGTCATCAGCAAGGGAAAGAAGAAGATGAAGTTTTGTAGTTTCATGTCTCGTTTTTTTAAAGTATTATGGGTTACGTTGTTCTATTTCACGATTGATGTGGTCGATGGTGTCGTCGTCCAACTCATAGCGGGAGATGACAAACATGGCCAGTATCAGCAGCAGGGCCGGAATGACGGCCACCAGCCAGAGAATACCTTGCTCGGCCATCGGGGATTGTGTGGTTTCGTTTGTCTGGTCGAATCCCGTAAAGGCCAAGACCAATCCGGGTATTACGCCACCCAATGCCATGCCGGCTTTGTAGAAGATGCCTGTCAGAGCATTGACAATGCCGGAGATTCGTTTGCCATGTATATATTCGCCGTAGGAAATAACCTCAGGCACTAATGCCCACATGTATCCCGTAGCTACAATAACGCCGGTCGATTTGATGAATTGCGCTACGAGTACCAGCCAGATTTGCGTGTTGAGTGCCGGAATGGTAGAGATGGCATATAAGAGAGCCATGCCCACGATGGCGATGGTCAGGAATACGTAGAACATTCGCTTCTTGCCTATGCGCCGTTTGATGGCCGGCACCATAGGCATGAAGATGAAGGCAGGAATGGAACCGAGAGCCATGAAATAGGGCAACATGTCGGGGGCATGAACGTTGTAGATCATGTAATACGAGCCGGCAGAGTTGCCTACAGCCATCATGGCAAAAGCGGTGATGAAGAAGAATGCCAGGATGCGTAGCGGGCGGTTGCGTTTGAATTCAATCCAAAGGTCGGATACGTGTACATTGGAGGTTTTATTCTGGCTCATCACCACCCGTTCCTTGCATTGCGAAAAGCAGAAGACAAGCAGAATCAGTCCGATGACGGCGTAAATGGTCATTGTAATGAACCACGCATTGGCCGATTCGGTTGAGTTGATTTTCCCCTCTGGCGAGAGTAATTTTACGATGATGGGAATGCCGTAGGCCACGGCCAGTCCTCCTAAATTGGCGAGAAACATGCGCACGGAGGTCAGTGTGGTAATTTCGTCGGTGTCGCGCGTTAGCGATGCGTTCAAGGCACCGTATGGCACGTTGATGAGCGTGTAGCACATGGATAATCCCACGTAAGTAATGTAGGCATAAAGCAATGAGCCTGAGAACCCGTTCCAGAAGCAAAGGATAGCAAATCCTGTCAGCGGGATACCGCCTGCCACCAGGTAGGTGCGATATTTTCCCCAACGGGGGGTGTGCTTGTCGACGAAGGTCCCTACTAAGGGATCCCAAATGACGTCGACAATGCGGACGATGAGGAACATTACAGCTGCAACTTCGGGTTTCAACCCGTAGACGTTGGTGTAGAAGATAAGCAGATACATGCATACCGTCTGGTAGATAAGGTTCTGTGCCAGGTCGCCGGAGCCGAAGCCAATGCGTTGCAGCCATGAGAGCTTGTAGAAACCTTTCGATGTATCGTAAGTAGTGAGATTCGTTTCCATGCTATTGATTGTTTACTGTTTCGTGATAGGGAATAATGGTTGTTATCGTTGTTTGTCCATATCTTTCAATACTTGTCTGGCCACACGGAGGCCGAGTGTTTTTTTGTCTAAAGGATGGATGTCGTTCCATTCTCCCAAATCGCTGTTGGGGATGAGTGCCGCATGCGGGTCGGCTTGTGCGGCACGGGCTTGTTGCTGTCTCATTTCGCTCCAGGCACGTCGTCCGCCGGTGTCGTCGGGATGCAGGAAGTCTGCCAGTTCCACGATGTAGAAAGGAAGCCGGTCATCTTGAAACGTGCGGCGCCAGTCGGTCATCAGGGTTGTCAGCAGGTCGGCATACTCGTTGCGCCGGTTTACGTTCGATTCGCCCTGATACCACACCACGCCTCGAAAAGCCAGCCGGCTTAGCGGGGAAATCATGGCATTGTACAGGCATACAGGCTTGTAGCAGAAGAACGTCATGGAAGGAGCAGAAGGCATGGGTGCTCCCAATCGGTAGCGCCAAGTGCCATCCAGAGCAATCTCCTCGTTGTCGCAGATAAGTTTATAAGGCTTTTCGGGTACGAACGAAGGCTGCCCGCCGTTGCTGATGATACGTACGGTGATTAAGTTCTTGCCTTTGTTTAATACGCCTTTGGGTATGCGATAGATGCGCGGCGGATATTGGTAGCCGGTGGTGCCCACAAAGTGGCCGTTGACGTAGACCGAGTCGGCATCGACGATACATCCCAGCCGCAGGGTGGCTTCGCGCTCTGTCCATGAGGCGGGAATGTCGACCCATTTACGCAGCCAGTGCGAGCCGCCTATGGGGTTGAGGCCGTCGTTACCCCAGTCGTGGGCAAAGAGGGTGGTCTCTTGCCACTGGCTGTCGTCGTATTGGGGGTCAAACCAGGCTGTGTCGGCGTGCAGACCTGGGTCGTTGCGATAGAGTGAAAGGTTCCAGCGGTAGAAAGCTTGTCCCTCCAGTTGTTTGATGGCAGCGCAATAGGCATCGTCCTCATACAGCCTTTTTTCATTGAGGTAACGCGGAAAAGGTTGCAGGGCTTCTTCGCTCATCCAGGTTTCTATGGGAGTGCCGCCCCAACTGGCATTGACGATGCCTACGGGTATGCCGGTGGCTTCGTACATGGCTTTGGCGAAGAAGTAGGCCAGCGCAGAGAAGTGTTGGGCATTTTCGGGCGTTAAGATTTGCCACGTGCCGCCGGATAAATCGGTTTGCGGTGCATGAAAGTTCACTGTGTTTGGCACCTTGAAGTGACGGATGCGGTCGTTGGTATAAGTAGAAGTTTCAGCGGCAAAGAGGTCAGCCACCCTGCTGACGGGCAGTTCCATGTTCGATTGTCCGGAGCACAGCCACACATCGCCCACCAGGATGTTGGTCAGCCGCAGTTCGTTTACTTGCAGGGTATAAGGGCCGCCGGCCGACTGCTTGGGCAGGCTGACGCTCCACCGGCCGTTGGAGTCGGCACAGGTAGAACGGACGTCGTTGCCCAGACAGACCGTCACCGTTTCGCCGGCATCGGCTTCTCCCCAAATGGTCAGAGGCCGGTCGCGTTGCAGCACCATGTTGTCGGTCAGCAATGCAGGAAGCTTTACAGTCGCTTGTGTCATGTCGGCGAAGCAGGCAACGGCTAGTAGCCAGATAATTCGTATTGTTTTCATTGCAATATTTGGTTAAAGTTGTTTCGTATGCCTACCGGTATCGGTAGATGTGAATGTGCAGGATGCGATAGTCGTCTGCCGAG
>CAZAUU010000081.1:0-7098 GCA_964488405.1 uncultured Phocaeicola sp. | reverse complement strand
AACATCACAATAAATGTAAAACAGGTTGTGAAATCTGTAATCTGTATAAACAAGACAACAGGCTTCTGATTATCTTTGTATGCAGGAACCATAACTACAAGCAAAACAATCATGAAACAAAAATTATTGGCAGCTTTCCTGGTATACGGACTGGTAACAGGGAATGCTTCAGAACCGGCAGACTCTCTGGCATTACCCCCAAGCCACACACTGGAGGAAGTAGTGGTAACAGGCACACGGAATGAAACGGATATCCGCCATCTGCCCATGACCATATCGGTTGTGGAACGCACCCAAATAGAGGACCGCTACCAACCTTCTGTCCTGCCAGTACTGTCCGAAGAAATTCCGGGGTTATTTGTCACCAGCCGTGGGGTCATGGGATACGGCGTATCGACCGGTGCAGCCGGAAGCATCAGCTTACGGGGCCTGTCGGGAAGCGCACAAATGCTGGTGCTGATAGACGGACATCCCCAATACATGGGGCTGTTCGGCCATCCTATTTCGGACGCTTATCAAACGATGATGGTCGAACGGGTAGAAGTACTGCGGGGACCGGCCTCTGTATTATATGGTTCCAATGCCATGAGCGGAGTAATCAATATCGTCACCCGCAAAATGCGGGAAGACGGGATGAAAACCGACATCCATGCAGGTGCAGGATCGTATGGGACGGTAGAAACCGAGGCAACCAACCGTGTGAAAAAAGGACGGTTCAGCAGTACGGTCTCCGTTTCGTACAACCGGACAGACGGGCACCGGATGGATATGGGATTCGAGCAATACGGAGGATATGCCAAATTGAGATACGATTTCAATATAAACTGGAAAATATGGGGCGATGTCAATGTCACACACTTCAACACTTCCAATCCGGGAGAAATCACCGACCCTGTCTATGACAATGATTCGCGTATCACACGGGGAATGGCTTCGGCCATGCTGGAAAACCGGTATGAACACACATCGGGTGCATTGAGCTTCTTCTACAACTGGGGACGGCACAAAATCAACGACGGTTACCAAGAAGGGGAAGAACCACAAGAATCACTATTCAACTCGAAAGACCTGATGATGGGCGTGTCGTGGTATCAGAGCGCCGACTTGTATGAAGGAAACCGACTGACCGTAGGGTTCGACTACCAACACTTCGGAGGGGAATCGTGGTACAAAACGATAGCCGATGGCACACGTACACCGGGAGTAGACCAAAAGCAGGACGAGTTCGCCGGATATGTGGATTTCCGACAGGACATCGGCTCATGGATGTCGTTGGATGCGGGAATACGTGTGGACCATCACTCCCATGTAGGCACCGAGGTAATTCCCCAAGGTGGACTTGCCTTCCATCTGCCAAAGAATGCCGAACTGAAAATGATGGTGAGCAAAGGTTACCGTAACCCGACTATCCGCGAGATGTATATGTTCACTCCGCAAAACCCCGATTTGAAACCAGAACGCATGATGAATTACGAACTGTCGTTCGCTCAACGCCTGCTGGAAGGCAGGATAACGTACAGTGCCAATCTTTATTACATCAACGGCGACAACCTGATTATGACCATGCCCGTGGACGGCCACCCGATGAATGTCAATTCCGGTGAAATCGAGAACTGGGGAATAGAGGGACACATCGCTTACCGCATGAGCCCGCAATGGAACGTCAATGCCAATTACAGCTGGGTACACATGGAAGAACCTGTTATCTCGGCTCCCGAACACAAACTGTATGCAGGTGCCAGCTTCAGGAAGGGATGCTGGGGCATATCCACCGGTATCCAGTATATCAAAGGGTTGTATACTTCCATCAGTCCGGTCACCACCGAAAGTTTCGTACTGTGGAACCTGCGTGCCGACTACCGCTTGTGTAAGTTTGCCACCCTTTTTGCCAGAGGCGAGAACCTCCTTGCCCGGCGGTACGAAACCATGGCGGGTTACCCCATGCCCAAAGCTACCTTTTTGGGCGGAGTGAACATACACATCTGAATCAATTGAAATACAAAACCTTATAACAAATAAAAAGACAAATGAAAAAAACGTTTCAAACATTCCTTTGCGCAGCCGTAGTACTGGCAGAAACAACAGGATTCAGCTTTGCCCGTCCATCGGAAGCACAGTCGACCGAAACTGACGGCAACCTACCCAAAGTGTATATGTTCAAGGAAATCAACTCTGAGAATTTAGTAAAAATCTACCACGCATTGGGGCGCGAGGCAAAAGGTAAAGTTGCCGTCAAACTGAGTACGGGTGAACCGGGAGGGCATAACTTCCTGCAGCCTTCCCTGATAAAGAACCTGGTGCAGCAGGTGGACGGAACCATCGTGGAATGCAACACCGCCTATGGAGGGCAACGCGGGGATACGGAAAGTCATCTGAAAGCGGCTGAGGACCACGGTTTCACCGCCATTGCCTCGGTTGACATCATGGATGCCGACGGCGAAGTGGCACTGCCGATTACAGGCGGGAAGCACCTGAAAGAAGATTTCGTTGGGAAAAACTTTCTGAATTACGATTTCACCGTTGTCCTTTCCCATTTCAAGGGCCACCCTATGGCAGGATTCGGCGGTGCCATCAAAAATATTTCCATCGGGATTGCCTCATCACACGGGAAGGCATGGATCCACTCTGCCGGAAGAACCAAAAATCCAGGACAAACATGGGATAACCTTCCGGACCAGGATGATTTCTTAGAATCGATGACGGAAGCCGCCAAGGCCATCATAGACCATTGCGGAGAGAACATACTCTACATCAGCGTGGCAAACAACCTCTCGGTGGATTGCGATTGCGACTCTTCACCCGAAGACCCGAAGATGGGCGACATCGGTATATTAGCTTCGCTGGATCCCGTGGCATTGGATAAAGCCTGCACCGACTTGGTGCGCTCATCGGAAGACCACGGGAAAATTCACCTGATAGAGCGTATTGACTCACGCCACGGCATGCACACGTTAGAATATGCCGAACAATTAGGTATGGGCAGCCAGAAATACAAACTGGTGAAGCTGGACTGAATACCCCAAAGAGAAACTACGAGCCAAAAGCCACATATACATCTTTCGTCAAGCAGCTTTTGGCTCGCTGTTTTTCAACGGTTTTCCACCAACATATTCTCTACTTCTTCCAATGAGCCATCGGTCTGTTCCGGGACGATGTCCAACAAACGGGCTAATAGGGAATAAATACTTACATTCCGGAATTTCGGGGCCTCATACCCCTTCTTGAAATCCGGACCACAGGCGCGGAACATCACTTGCATATCATTGTAAGTCGGGTCAAAGCCATGGGCTCCACCGGAAGCGGAAGTCATTTCATCAGCAACCAGCCACCCCAAGTCGGGCAATACGATAATATCTCCTACGTAAGGATTAGTGCCATAATGCAGATAAGCGGGAATATCCGCCTTTTTCCACACGCGCACATGGTCCAAATCCTTCAATGCCTGATAAACCGAATCCACACAACCTGCCTTTACATAAATCTGTGCCGGAAGGTTGTCATTGATACGTTCATACCATTCCGGTTTCAAATACCCGGACAAGGATACACAACGGTCGGAACTGACCGTTGACATCCCGTGGTCGGAAGTGACAATGAGGTTGACATCCTCCCCGAAAGGAAGCGACCGGATGCCTTCCCACAACTGTTCCATCAGCACGTCCAACCGGGTAATGCAACGGCGCGTTTCGGCACTCTGCGGAGTATACACATGCCCGTAATGGTCGGGGTCTTCAAAATAAACCATCACCAACTGCGGACGTTCCTCTTCAGGTTTCCGCAACAATGCCAGCACTTCGGCTATCCGTTCCGCGTATGTCAGATGCGGGACATCATCATAATTTCTGTAATAAGTAGGATGTTGTCCTTTGATGGCAATGTCCGAACCTACCCAATAGACATTACCCGTCTTTACCCCCTGTTTTTGTGCTGTAATCCAGATAGGTTCCCCGCCATAAAAAGAGGGGTCATTACGTGTAGCGGAATCATTCATCGCATACATGCGGTTACGGTCGGCCGCCCAAAAAGAATTGGCGATAATCCCGTGATGGTCCGGATAAAGCCCCGTGGCAAGAGTGTAATGGTTGGGAAAGGTTTTTGATGGAAACGAGGGTACCATGACTGCCCGGACGCCTTCTTCCGCCATGCGGTCGAAAAACGGCGTGTCATACATCTCCACATAATCCCAACGAAACCCATCGAGCGAAACTATTACGGTATAATGCTTACCTCCGGCAAAGACAGGAAGCAGACATGTCCAGAACAAGACATAAAGACAAAACTTTTTCATAATCCTATGTGCATTTTATCAAAACAACCCACAAAAGGCACACAGGGATGCAGGGTATTATTCCATTCCCCTGCGTTCCCTGTGCCTTTACGGGTGCCAAACTTTTTATAATCAGAAAGTCAACCTTATACCTACTTGTGCATGCCAGCGGGAACTTACATCGCTCTTGCTGAGCTCATTGTTGCTGTTGTATACGAACGAGGGCGTATAGGTGCTACCATCGGAAGTGATGCTCATTACACGTATCGGCGACACGCTATATGTGCTGCCATAGGTAGCTCCCCACTTCTTATTCAACATGTTGGCAAAATTGATGATGTCGAACGTAAACTCTATCTTGCCCACTCCCTTGATATTGTAAATATTTTGGGACAAATGCAGGTTGATTTCGTTCTCCCACGGACTCAGGTTCGAATTGCGTTCCGCATACTGTCCGCGGTGGTTCTTTGCATAGCTGTCATTTTCAATCCATTCTTTGAAAGCCTGCCTGCTCTCTTCGGCTGTCATGATCACTTCGCCCCCACTCGTATAGTCCACGAAGTTCATCTGCTCCAGTTCGGCATCCGTCGGGATGTAAAGCAGGCTGTTGCCGCGGAAACCGTCGCCGTTGAAGTCAGCAGACTCACTCATCGTCAGGCTGTAACGCCCGCCATTGAAACCATTATAGATAATCGAGAAATTGGTCGACATCCACCCGTTCCAATACTTCGGGGAATTGTAAGAAAGCTGTACCATCACCCGGTGGGGAATATCAAATCTGGAGAAACCCAACTCCCCGTCCGAATTCGTGTCGCGCGAGTAGTTGTATTTCCAGTTGGAATAAGCTACCGAACTGGTTCCATCGTTCACCGATTTGGCACGGCTAAAAGTATAGGAAGCCGAGAGGTCGAGACCGAAATTGAAACTCTTTTCAAACAAGGCAGAGAGGGTATAAGTATAACCCTTGTTGGTGTTTTTCGTGTGGATGATACTGTTATAATTCCCCGAAGCGTAAGTGTAATAAGGAGCTGCCGAAGCTTCTACTCCCGGTATGGAATAGACCGTACCGCTTTGCGTAAGAGCCAGGTTTTCGAAGAATACATTGTGCAACGTCTTCGAATAGAGCCCTTCCAACGTCATCCTTACGCCGCCAGGCAGACGTTGCTCCCATGCCAGGTCCGCACGCAAGGCCTGCGGATACTTGAAATCCTTATCCACGGTAACGATATCCTGAAGGTCACCCTCGCTGGATTGGGAATTGAGCGCACCCATCGGGTCGTCGGCATATTGTGCCAACGAAGGGGCATACGTGGCATTATCCGTCGAACTGTAAATATTCCCCGATTTCAACTCAACACCCGTATTATTGAACGCATTGCTTATCCACACAAAAGGCACACGGCCCGTAAACAGACCTACACCACCCCGAATCAGCGTATTGTGGGCTTCATCCACATACCAGCGGAAACCGATACGCGGCGAGAACATCACCTTGGCATTGGGCATTTCCCCTACTTTGGCCACAAGGTTTTGGGAAGCAGCATAGCTGTTGAAGTCTACATTGGTAGAAGGCGAATTGAATATGACAGGTATGTCGATACGCAAGCCATAAGTCAGGTCGAAGTTGGTCGAGATATTCCACTTGTCCTGAGCATAAAAGCCGAATTGTCCGGCTTTCACGGCAGGAGCGTAACGGGTATCTCCACCGGTCAGTTCCGGGTCACTGTATTTATATGTAAACTGGTATGCCCGGTCGTTCAGGAAATCCTCCAAGGTATCATAGTACCACGTACCGTTCACACCTTGGATAAACAGGTTTTTCATGCGGTAAATTTCATTATGCGTACCGAATGTAAAGGTATGGTTACCTTTATACCACGACAGGTTGTCCTCGAACACATAAATGTCCTGGTCCAAAGAGTTGGCACCCGATGAGTACTCCGTACCGATGTTTACTTCGATAGTGGAAATCCCGTCTCCTGTCGTCACATTATCAATCTGAACGGTTGGGGCATTATAAGTCACGTCACGATGGTCGCGCACGAAGGTGGCAGAGGCACGCAGCTCGTTGTACAGGTTCTGCCCTATGTGCGAGTTCAATTCCGCCACGACAGAGTTGGTCTTGTTGTTCATCCGGTAACCGCTACTGTTGAATTCGTAGCTGCTTGTGCTCGGACTGTAGTTGTCGTCATACGAATTGTTGTGCTGGTAACGGATGGCCAACTTATGGTTCTGGTTGATATTCCAGTCAATGCGTGCCAGCAATCCGAATGACTTGTTGTCCACGTTGCGCTGGCTGTAGCTTTCGCTGATGCCGGTGTATTCATAATACTTGTCAGCAATCTGCTGCGCCACGTCCGACGTGATGTAATCGCTGGAGTAGCCGGGATAGATGTTCGACGGATACGACTCCTTCCTACCTTCCGCACTCACAAAGTAGAACAGTTTGTCTTTGATGATGGCTCCTCCCAACGTTCCACCGAAGGTGCGGGTGTACTGCTGGTCAAGAGGCGACTTGGCATTGTTCAAGATGGCACTGTACTTGCCATACATATTCTGGTTGTTGAAATACGTGTAAAACGAACCGTGCGTCGTGTTGGTTCCCTGCTTGGTGATGGCATTGATACCGCCGCCGGTAAACCCGCTCTGACGTACATCAAACGGTGCTACTACCACCTGAATTTCCTGAATGGCATCCATCGAGATGGGATTGGCACCCGTCTGGCCGCCGTTCGTTCCGGAAGATGACAGTCCAAACACGTCGTTGCTCACCGTACCGTCTATCTGGAAACTGTTGTAACGGTTGTTCGAGCCGGCAAACGTGATTCCAC
>CAZAUU010000080.1:0-7216 GCA_964488405.1 uncultured Phocaeicola sp. | reverse complement strand
AAAAACATTCCATCATGTTGCAACCTGATAAATTGCAGGAGAAAGGCAGTCCGGCTGAGAAAGTGATATTTTGGAAAGCTCCTTATACGACATGCGGCGATTGGTATTACACTTCTCTGGATGGGATGGAGGTGAGCCTGCTTCTTGACAAATTGGAGGATGGAGTCTTGAAAGAATATTTGCAAAAGATGTTGGAGGAAGACAGTAACCCGGTATTAATACGCTATAAAGTGACATCGGGGAGATGAGCATTGATTGTGCGGAAAACAAAAAAAGTAGTTTACTTTACGATGTCTGCCAATTCAGCACCCGCTTTGAATTTGACGACTTTGCGTGCCGGGATGTCCAAAACCTCTTTTGTTCTTGGATTAACGCCTTTACGGACGGACTTTTCTGCCACCGAAAAAGAACCGGAACCTAAAAGGCAATCTTGCCGCCTGACTTTAATTCGTTGGTGACTGTTTCGACGAATGCATCGACTGCTTTTTTAGTATCGACCTTGCTCAGTCCGGATTTTTCCGCTACTGCATTGATAAATTCTGTTTTGTTCATGATGATTTGATTGTTATTATATTAAACATCTGTTATATTTTCGTATGAAAAATCGACCTCGAATGTGGTTCTATTTTGACATACAGCTTCTGAAAGCTTTTCCCGTTGGAAATTTTTATGAAATCCCTTGTTATATAGAAGATTCTTACTATCTTTGCGCCCGTATTTGAATTTATACGGTTTAATCAAAAGTCAAGATTATGTATTTAGACTCAGCTAAAAAGCAAGAAATCTTTGAAAAGTACGGGAAGTCTAACACTGATACTGGGTCTCCCGAATCCCAGATAGCATTGTTTTCATACCGTATTTCTCACCTGACTGAGCACCTGAAGCTCAACAGAAAAGATTATAGGACTGAAAGGGCTTTGACGATGTTGGTAGGAAAGCGCCGGGCGTTGCTGGACTACCTGAAACGCCGTGATATCGAAAGATACCGCAGCATTGTGAAAGAGCTCGGTCTGCGCAAGTAATTTCCTTTGCTTGACGCAAATGTAAAAAGACTTTCCCTCCTGTCTTGCACCAAGGCAGGAGGGAAAGTCTTTTTTTTTGGTACCGGTCGTTCACTCTTTCACCTTGTGGAACCGGTACAGGTGGATGATTTTGTGGTCGTCGCAGCTGCGGTGATGGGAATTGTAAACCTCGTACACTTCATAGTCGGGATAGGTTATGCGAAACTGGTCGATTTCTTGGTTACCGACAATTAGGAACCCCGCATCGGGCAGGAATATATCGAAAGGCACTACCCGGTCGCCTAAGTAAAAATTGATTGTAAACGGGTGCATGCGGTTGGCCTCGTAGATGTCCGTGCGGTACGAATACAGCCTTCCTTGCGGTACAAATTCGGCAATCCGGTCCGCTAACATTCGGTCCGATTTCACATTCAGCACCGTAGGCTGGTAAAAGCCGTCGAGTGCCATGAAGAGGGTAAACACGATACACGTCATACTGTATAGCAGTTTCATGTCCGTTCTTTTCCGGAGGCGGAAAAACAGGACCGCCGCAAGGAGCGGAAGCAATACGACAATCCATCTCCATCCTAAATCCGCTTGCTCTAATGCCCTCATGAAAGCGACGTTCCCGGCGGCATGTCTGCCCGCAAATACCGATTCGGGTACGAGTCCCCACCGCACTGCCATGAAAACCAGGAACAGCAATACCGAAAGGCCCGCCATGACCGACCCAAACAAGACGATTGCCTTACGGTGCCTGCGGAGCAGGTACACCATGTATTCGGCAAGGAAATAGGCGATGAAAGGGTAGATGGGAAGCAGGTAGACGCTTCGTTTGCTTTCCGGGATGCAATAGAATACAAAGATGATCACGATGCTGAGCAGCGAAAACAGGCGTGCGTCATCCATGTTGCGGATGTACGCCCTGAAGCGTGTCCACCATCCGGCAGGCTTTGTTTTCAGCCGCCTGTAGTTCAGGTAGAATAACGATATCAGCGCAAGCAGGGTATAGGGTACGTATCCTGCCACGACAGTCATTACGTTGTAGTAGGCGGGATTGTCGTGCGAGTCGTATGACATCTTGCCCAGAAAGCGTAGCACGTTTTCCTCCATCACCAGTCGAAGGAAGCGGTCGCCTTCCTGCCTGTATGCTGCCCCGTACCAGCAGGCAGGGAGAATGCATGAAAGCAACATGATACCGGCAAAGGAGAAGAATATCCGCCGGAATTTCATGCCCCGGATCCACAGGAAGACTGCCGTCACCAGGCAAGGGAGCATCATTCCTACAGGGCCCTTGGTCAGGAAGGCGCCGCTCAGGCACAATACGCTTGTCCACGGAATGCCTTTCAGCCCTTTCTCCCCCCACTTGTAGAGCTGGTAGAGTGCCAGTACGATTAATGCCGAGAGCAACATGTCTACCCGGCAGTTGGTGCCTGCGCGGTGTATCTCGAAGTTGGTCAGTGTGATGATTCCCGCCAGGAATGCAGTTTCCGCCCCGCGGCGTTTGGCATAAAACCCGTATCCGGCGAGTACCATCGCTGCCAGTGCCAATGCCGAGGGCATGCGTGAGGTATATTCCGTCACGCCTCCTGTCAGCGAGGATATGGCTGCAATCATCCAGTGGAACAAGGGAGGCTTGTAGGCAATGTCCACCCCGTTGTTCACCGGAAGTATCCAGTTGCCGTCCCGGAGCATCGAGAGTGCCACTATCGCCTCACGCGGTTCTCCGCGCGTGTTGAAAAACGTCCCGCCGATGAACAGGAAAAGCAAAAGGACGCACAATATTGCCAGTATCCACCCGTAACGGTCTTGTGTACGCATCATAGTCTCTGTCTTTTTTGATAAATAAACATCTTATCGGGGTGCTGCTTCCGGTTCCCCCTCATCCGTTTTTCTTTTCATCCATTCTTCTTTTGTCCGTTTCCAGCGGTTGTGGCTCCATAGCCAGTAGGCAGGTGCCTCGCGTATCTGCTTCTCCAGATGCTCGGCATACATGTCTGTCAGCTTGTATTGGGGCAACTCGTTGGGATGCATCGTCAGCAGCTTGAACTCGCCGTGGTAGTATCCTCGCTTCACCCTCTTTACCTCCATGTAATAGATGGCGGCGTCCACCCGCCTGCCGATGCGTTCCGTCCCCATGAAGAAGGACGTTTCGTGGTTCAGGAAAGTTGTCCAGTGTTCCATTTCGAGCCAGCCGGGTTCCTGGTCGGCAATGAACCCGATCATCACCCGCTTTTCGCCCTGTCCCAGGCTGAGAATCCGCCGCAACGTCGTCTTCATCGGGATGCACTCTCCCCCGAACTGCTCGCGGATTTTCAGAAACAGGCGGTCGGATATTTTGTTGTGCAGCGGATGGTAGATTTGCCCGCAATGTATTTCCGGGAGCCAGTAGGACAGGGAGGCGACATACTCCCAGTTGCAGTAATGTCCCAAGTAGAGGAAGCAGCATTTCTTGTCCTCACGCTCCAGGTCGGCACTTACTTTGTCCAGTCCTGTGAATGTCATGCGTCTCATCATTTCCTTTTTTGACATCGAAAACAGTTTGAGGGTCTCCACTGCATAGTCGCAGAAGAAGTGGTAGAATTGCTTTTCGATGCGGATTATTTCCTCTTCGCCTTTTTCGGGGAAAGAGCTTGCAAGGTTGCGCCTCACAATGGCACGGCGGTATTTGATGCAATGGTACAACGGGAAGTAGACCAGGTCGGACAGCCTGTATAACACTCCGAGCGGAAGGAGGGAGAACAGATAGCAGCACACATATATTATATAATATACAAACTTCATCCAACAAAATCGGGTTTGGTTGTTCAATACGGATGCAAAAATACAAATATTAGCCTAAAGCATTCCCTTTTGATAAGGAAAAATGACAGGAAGGGGACACCCCTACCCCGAGGAATAAGTGCAAACACACACCTGCCACAGGCTGTTCCGTCCGGCGGGAAGCCTGTGGCGTACAGATGGTGCCGGGCCTTTGCTTGCCCCTTGCGCTTATCCTTTGCCCCGGAGCAGTTTCCCGATAATCTCGGGATAGTGCCGGTATTCCAGCTGGTGCACGCGGGCAGCCAGTGTCTCCGGTGTGTCGTCTGGCAATACCGGGCACCGTGCCTGGAAAATAATGTCACCGCGGTCGTATTGTTCGCTGATGTATTGGATGGTGATACCGCTCTCTTTTTCGCCCGCCTCCAATACCGCACGGTGCACGTGCATGCCATACATCCCTTTGCCGCCGAACTTAGGCAACAGGGATGGATGTATGTTCACCATGCACCGCTCGTATGAATGAACGATGGTGTCGGGCACACGCGACAGGAATCCTGCCAATACGACGAAGTCCGTCCCGTACTCGCGCAGCACCTCCAGCCCTTTCCCTTCGGCAAACTCTGCCGGTGTCACCACTCGGCACGGCACGCCCAGGCGTTCGGCCCGTCCCACGACGCCCGCCGTGGGACGGGAAGCGATGATGACCGCCACTTCCACATCCGGATTCCCCTCGAAGTATCGGACAATCCGTTCGGCATTCGTTCCTTCTCCCGAAGCCAAAATTGCTATTCTTTTCATCTTTTCCTTCTTGATTTATTGCACACAATATATAAAAATGCGCAAAGAAAATACATTTATTGCCCGAATATTTGTATAGGACGAGAAATATTTATTCCTTTGCACTGAAATTTTAATAAAATTACTGTATTTATAAACTTAAAACAAGAAAATTATGTCTGAAATCGCATCAAAAGTACAAAAAATCATTGTTGACAAATTGGGTGTGGAAGAATCGGAAGTGACTTCTGCGGCAAGTTTCACAAACGATTTGGGTGCAGACTCTTTGGATACTGTAGAGCTGATCATGGAATTTGAAAAGGAATTCGGTATCTCTATTCCTGATGATCAGGCAGAAAAGATTCAAACTGTGGGCGACGCTATCGCATACATCGAAGCTAACGCCAAATAGTAATCCTGTTTTATGGAATTAAAAAGGGTGGTGGTAACAGGTCTTGGTGCGGTTACTCCCATAGGCAACACGGTTCCCGAGTTCTGGAAGAACCTGGTGGACGGGGTAAGCGGGGCAGGACCTATTACTCATTTCGATGCATCCAAGTTTAAGACCCGATTCGCCTGTGAAGTGAAAAACTTCAATGTGGACGGGGTCATCGACCGGAAAGAAGCCCGGAAGATGGATCTCTATACACAATATGCAGTAGTGGCCGCAAAGGAAACGGTGGAGGATTCGGGACTGGATGTGGAGAAAGAAGACTTGACCCGGATAGGGGTAATCTTGGGCGTAGGTATCGGAGGCATACACACGTTTGAAGAGGAAGTCGGCGGATATGAAAAAACCAAAGACACCATCGGACCGAAATTCAATCCTTTCTTCATCCCCAAGATGATTGCCGACATCGCTTCCGGCCAGGTGTCTATCATGTATGGCTTTCACGGACCCAACTTCACGACTACTTCCGCCTGCGCGTCTTCTTCCAATGCCATAGCCGATGCGTTCAACCATATCCGCCTGGGTAAGGCAGACGTCATTGTCACGGGAGGAGCCGAAGCCGCCATATTCCCGGCGGGGGTAGGGGGGTTCAATGCCATGCATGCCCTGTCTACGCGCAACGATGATTTCCTGCGGGCTTCAAGGCCTTTTAGCGGAAGCCGTGACGGGTTTGTCATGGGCGAAGGGGCGGGATGCCTGATACTGGAAGAGTTGGAACATGCCAAAGCACGCGGCGCAAGGATTTATGCCGAAGTGGCAGGTACGGGAGCCTCTGCCGATGCCTATCACCTCACCGCTTCCCATCCCGAAGGACTGGGGGCGAAGTTGGTGATGAAAAACGCGTTGGAAGATGCGGGTATGCAGCCGGAAGACATCGACTACATCAACGTGCACGGCACTTCTACCCCTGTCGGGGATATTTCGGAAGTGAAGGCAATCAAAGAACTCTTTGGCGAACATGCATACAGGCTGAATATCAGTTCTACCAAATCCATGACCGGACACCTGCTAGGTGCCACGGGAGGGGTGGAGGCCATTGCGTGTGTGCTCTCTGTCAAGAACGACATTGTGCCGCCTACCATCAACCACGAAGAAGGTGATGAGGATGAAAACATCGATTACCGCCTGAACTTCACTTTCAACCGGGCGCAACGGCGCACCGTGCGTGCCGCGCTGAGCAACACATTCGGTTTCGGTGGTCACAATGCATGTGTAATCGTAAAAAAATACACTGAATAAACTGTGTTTGGTAATATAGTAAATAGGATAAGACTCCTCTTCCGGAAGGATAAGGAGTCTTATCTTTGTTTTTATAGGTTGACCGGATTCTATCCGGGTAACATCGAGGTCTACAGGCAGGCTTTGTTACACAAGTCCTCGTCGGTCAGGAACGAAAAGGGGTACCTGATGAACAACGAGTGCCTGGAGTTCTTGGGCGATGCCATATTGGACGCCGTGGTGGCAGACATCGTATACAGGCACTTCGAAGGGAAACGGGAAGGCTTCCTCACCAATACGCGGTCTAAAATAGTGCAGCGGGAGATGTTGAATCATATTGCCGTGCAGATTGGGCTGGACAAGTTGGTGAAATACACCACCCGGCTGTCTTCGCACAACAGCTACATGGGGGGGAATGCCTTCGAAGCCCTCATAGGTGCCATTTATCTGGACCACGGGTACGGCGCCTGCAAGAAGTTCATGGAGGAACGTATCATCGGCCATTACCTTGACCTCGACAAGTTGTCGCGCAAGGAAGTGAATTTCAAATCAAAGCTGATCGAATGGGGACAAAAAAACAGGTTTCGTATTGTTTTCAACCTGGTCAACCAGTCGGTCGATGACGAGTTGAATCCTGTTTTCAATACGCAGGTGTTGGTGGAAGACATTCCTGCCGGTTCAGGCACTGGATATTCCAAGAAGGAGTCGCAGCAGGAAGCGGCGCACGAAGCCTTGCGGAAGATTAAAACCGACCCGCAGTTCATCGATGCCGTCTTCCATGCAAAAAGCGAGCAGGAAAAACTTGCTGCGGAAGACGGTGAAAAAGAGGATGCCGGCACGTCGGAAGCAGGGGAGGAGATTGCCGATTACCGGAAGGAAATGGCGGCCGGACGCAGCGGAGATGCCGAGCGGATTATTGCCGAGGCGGAAGAAGCTGCCTTTTCGGATGCCGAGGTGTAATAGTCAAGACTTGTTCTGACAATATTGTCCTATCTGACAACCAAAG
>CAZAUU010000079.1:0-7552 GCA_964488405.1 uncultured Phocaeicola sp. | reverse complement strand
AGCCTGAATTTCCTGATGAACAAGTATGTGACATTCCGCTGAAGGGTGGGAGTGGTGTTGTTTGCCTTGTAAAAGGCAAAAGGTTTATTATGCATCACATAATAAACCTCCTTATGTACACCCTCAGGGGCTCGAACCCTGGACCCACTGATTAAGAGTCAGTTGCTCTACCAACTGAGCTAAGGGTGCATCTCTTTGATGATTTCGGCTGCAAATGTACGATGTTTATTCGAAACCACCAAATTATTGCCAATATTTTTCATCCATCATTCCCGCGGGCTGCCCGCAGGAATGATGGATGAAACTGTTCAGACACCGCTGAATGCGCTGAAGCCTCCGTCTACCGCCAGTACGGCGCCCGTAATGAAGCTTGCCGCATCGCTGCACAGGAACTGTACGGCCCCGTTCAGTTCGGATATGTCACCAAAACGTCCCATTGGTGTCTTGGCTATCACTTTTTTGCTGCGGTCGGTCAGCGATCCGTCCGGATTAATCAGGATGGCACGGTTTTGGTTGCCGATGAAGAAACCCGGAGCAATGGCGTTTACACGGATTTTCTCGCTAAATTTGATGGCCATTTCCTGTGCCATCCAGCGTGTGAAGTTCTCTACCGCACTTTTTGCCATCGAATATCCCGGCACACGGGTGATAGATTCGTATGCCGCCATTGATGATACATTCACAATTACCCCGCTCTGCTGTTTTGCCATAATCTCCCCGAATACCAGACAGGGATATACGGTACCGTTCAGATTGAGGTCGACCACCTTGTCCAGGTCTGCCACTTTCATGTCAAAGATGTTCTGGTCTACAGTAAGCGTCCCGCCCGGGATGTTTCCTCCGGCAGCGTTCACCAGGATGTCCACACGTCCCCATTGTGAGAGTACATCATCTTTCACCGCTTTCAGGCTTTCGATGTCCAGCACATTGCATGCCGTACCCCTCACGTCACTGCCTGTCTGCTTCAAATGCTCTACAGCGGCATCTACCCGCTCCTTGTGAGCGCCGATGATGATTACTTTTGCTCCTGCACGCAAGAAACCTTCTGCGATGTTACTCCCTAACACTCCGGAACCGCCGGTTATCACGGCCACTTTTCCGGCAATACTAAAAATTTCATTCATAATGCTTATACTTTAAAATACATAGGTGTTACAATATTCTTTCTCCTTCTTTGGCGGAACATTCGCTACATACGCCTTTCACTATATAGTTGATGCTGTGCATGTCGAAACCTTCAGGTAGGGCCACCACCGGGATGCGGATGCTCCGGAAACAGAATGTGCGGTGGCACACCTCGCAATAGAAGTGCGTGTGCATATCGTCTACACTGCATGCCTCTTCATCCGGACACACTTCGTACTTCAACGAACCGCTCCCGTCTTCGATGTCATGCACCACGTGGTGTAACAGGAAAAGGTGCAACGTGCGGAAGATGGTGGATTTGTCTACCGTCTCCAGTAATCCTTCCAGGTCGGCCAACGATACGGGGGACGATGTCTTCATCATGGCTTTCAGCACCAAGATGCGCACAGCCGTGGGCTTTACCCCCTTCTTCTCCAGCCATTCCACGTAATGCCGGTTATTCTCCGTCATGCCCCGTTCGTTTTTCCATTCCACTGACATTCATCTTGCCACTGAACCCGATGGATTGGCGGTTGCGCATGGTAACCCATATGGAAGCTCCTCCATCTTCGTTTATCTCGATAAAAAAATCGTAGGTGTCTTCGTCCGTATCCGAAGTGAACTTCAGTTCATAGTGTTTTTTCTTTTTCTCCATGCTGAAATTTTTCACCCCCGAGCGGAAATTCAATCCCTTTCCGCCTCCATAAGGCACCGAATATGCCCTCCCGAAGTAAGGCAGGTACACATTTGCCGAATCGCCTCTCATTTCCAGGCTATAAAGCGTGGTAAGCGAGATGCTTCCCCCTTTCATCGGATAAGCCTTTGATACATCTATCTTGAACTCATGCCTGTCGAGCAATTCTCCGACATAAGCCTTTATGGCTTCCTGCCGTTCCTTACGGGTTTGTGCCCCAACACTTGCCGACAGCCACAGTCCTGCCACACATATCCATATCCACCGGTTTCGTCCCATTTCTCCTGTCCCTTTCTTGTTATGGGTGCAAGTTAAGCAAAAAAACAAGAGCCTACATTAAAAAAGCGCCAAGACATTTCAAAAAAATGCCTTGGCGTCTTATTTTGTCATGCCTTATCGCACCTGGACAACCAAGTAGCGGGATATGCTCCAGAATTGGCTCGGATTCGTAATCTTCAGCGTTATCTGTCCTTTGTCGTCCTTCACCAGCCCGTATGAGCCTTCCGGGTGGGTGGTCAACAGTTCGGCACGTTTCGAATACAGTTTGATTTCCGTATCCTTGCGGATATCAATCTCGGTGAAGTAATCTTTGTTGAACTCATTGTCCTTCAAGACATCTCCGCCCTTCAGGATTTTCTGGTCCTTCAGTTCCGACTTCGTCCCGAATACGTACCATGCCGTGTTGAGTGCCTTGTCCTGTATGGCTACGGTTTGTGCCTGTGCATCGTTTTCAGCCGTAAGTTCGTACACGTTCTTGTTCAGGTCGGCCACGGCTTCATCCAGTTCGGCGATGCGGATATTTTTCGATGCCAGTTCGGCCTGCAGGGTTTCAATCTGTTTCTGCTTCGCTTCCAGCTGGGCGGTCAGGCTCTGGATTGCCTTCTTCAGCTCTGCCGACTGGTAATTGCTGTTTTTCAACTGTTTCTCCAGCTCGGCGATGCGTGCCCGGTTGGCTTGCAGCCTTTGGCTGATAAAGCGGATATCTTCTTTGATTTTCTCGGCATTCGACTTGCTTTCCATTGTTCCTTCCCTTAAATCCACACGGTTCTCGGCCTCGTTGATTTCACGAAAACCTTCCTGTATCTCATTGAAGGATCCCATAATTTCGTCCAATTCTGCATCCCGGTTGGACAATTCGAGCATCAGCGAATCATTTTTGGCCTGCAAGGCATCCTTTTTCTGCCCCGAACCTGTACATGAAGCCAACACAGCCGTCGCACACAATGAAAATAAAACCACTTTCTTCATAGTCCTTAATCACTTTATATTAATTAATTTTCTTTATTTCCCTTCCACTACAATCACGATTTCTCCTTTGGGTGCCGTTGCGGAAAAATGGGCAACCACTTCTGCCAGGGTTCCCCTTACGCATTCTTCATGCACCTTTGATATTTCCCTGCATACCGCCGCTTTCCGTTCTCCGCCAAATAATGCGGCGAACTCGGTGAGGGTTTTCAGCAGGCGGTAGGGCGATTCATAGAATATCATGGTCCGTGTCTCCTCTTCCAATGCCCGCAGACGGGTTGTCCGCCCTTTCTTTTGAGGCAGGAAACCTTCGAAGCAGAAACGTTCATCGGGCAGTCCCGAAGCCACCAATGCCGGCACGAAAGCCGTAGCCCCCGGCAGGCACTGCACCTCTATGCCCTGCCTCACGCACTCACGCACGATGAGGAAACCCGGGTCGGAAATGCCGGGAGTGCCCGCATCCGATACCAATGCAACCGTATCCCCCGCTTTCAGGCGGCCGACAATCCCTTCCAGCACCTTATGTTCGTTGAACTTGTGGTAAGACTGCATGGCATTCTTTATTTCAAAATGTTTTAGCAGGATACCCGATGTCCGTGTATCCTCGGCCAGAATCAAATCGGCCTCCTTCAACACCCGAATGGCACGCAAGGTCATGTCTTCCAGGTTGCCTACCGGAGTAGGAACCACATACAATTTACCCATATCCATCGTTTATAGTGTAGCAAAGGTAGAAAGTTTTTGATTGGGTAAATGAAATCATCTTATAATTTAACAGAAGTTGTATATTTCGGAAACGGATGTGGTTTTTTTACTCGGACGCCGCTTGATTTTGTCCCGGAAAATGTACTTTTGCATCCGTAATTAAATCCCAAAAAGAGGCTATATGGTTGTTTTTTCAGAAGACCACACCCGGGAGATGTACCGGAGGGGGCGGGTCGAGGTAATTTGCGGGTCTATGTTTTCGGGCAAGACCGAAGAACTGATCCGCCGGTTGAAACGTGCCAAGTTCGCCCGCCAGCGGGTGGAAATATTCAAACCTGCCATAGACATCCGTTATTCTGAGGCCGAAGTAGTGTCGCACGACAACAATTCCATCAAGTCCACTCCCGTGGATACCTCGGCGAGCATCCTCTTGTTCAGTTCCGAGATAGACGTGGTAGGTATTGACGAAGCCCAATTTTTCGACGAAGGGCTGGTGGAAGTGTGCAACGAACTTGCCGGTCGTGGCGTGCGGGTCATCATCGCCGGGCTGGACATGGACTTCAAGGGCATTCCTTTCGGTCCGATACCTGCCCTTTGCGCCATAGCCGACGAGGTGACAAAGGTACATGCCATCTGTGTGAAATGCGGCAACCTGGCTTACATTTCCCACCGGATTGTGGCCAACGACAAACGTGTCTTGCTGGGAGAAAAGGAAGAATACGAGCCTTTGTGCCGCAGTTGCTACCGGGAAGCTGTAAAAGGGAAAAACTGTCCTATATAATATAAAGAAACGTCACCTGAAAGTCTCCGTATGGGCTTGCCGGTATAGCTGTGCTACGGAAGCTGCGTCGAAGGGAACGGGCGTCCTTGCCAGGTCGGGAATATTGTATGACTTCAAAGTCAGGTCGTCCGATTCCGGATCCGCCTGCGGCAATACAAAAGGTTTGTGTGCCTTTCCTTCGGCATCCACGTAGGCAAAATACACCCGCCCGTACTGTCCGTCGCCCCGCTTGCTGGCAAAAGCAAACCAACGGCTGTTTGATGACCAGCTGTGATACGTGTCCGAGCGGTTCGAATTCACCACATGCAAGGAATCAATGGTACCCCGCTGTAAGTCCATCAGTTGCAAGTCGGTCTCGCGGTGCCAAATGGGGAACGTGCCGTAATCTGCCACGGTATACAGTAGATAACGCCCGTCCGGTGAAGCTTTCGGATGGCAGACAGAGCCATTTTGCAAACGGGCATTCCAAAGCGTATCTACCTGGTGTCCCCATGCTGCCCGGTTGGCATCGAACGCAATGCGGCAGAGGGAGTAACGTAGCCACTGTACGCTGTCCGGCAAGGCAACGGCCGGGGCGGAACAGAAATACACCCATTTCCCATCGGCAGAGAAAGTAGGGAAGGTTTCCAACGCCGTGCTGTCAGCCGTCAGCGGAGAAACAATCAGCCTGTTTTCATCAAAGTCTGCCATCACCAGATCGGATGCCGTGTCATAAACCTCCAGTCTGCGGTTGCCGGTTGCATGAAACATTGGGATAATGACATTCGATGAAAACACGCCGTACCGTCCGTCGGGATGGAAATCGCCATATACGGCGGCTGATACCATCTGTTCGTTCTGCAACGCCAGTTTACGAAGTTTACCGTTACGGTTCAATACGGTTCCCCCGCCTTTCCCTCGCAGGTGAAACATGGAGAGTGTGCCGCTGTTCCCTCCATGCACATGGCAGTTCATGCAGTTTCTGCCCGTCCGGGCATTGTCTGCCAGAATGCGTTCTTCAAAATTTTCGATGCAACGTTCGCGTATCTGCAATTTGTTCCACACCTCGTAGCCGGGTTCTATCAGCCGGTAGCTGACATAGGCATCCAGGCTATCGGCCACTACCTGCCAGGCAAACGGGGGATATTGCAGCCACCGTTTACCCGTACGTGCCGTGACAGACACACTTAGCGTGTGCCCCTTTTCTGCCTCAAGAAGGGCATGCCAGCTTTTCAGCGGGAACACCACCTTTCGTCCGCGTGCATTGACCTGCAGGCTGTCCGAGATGCCCTTTACCCGGACAGACACGGCATCCACATTTTCATCCCGCAACAGGAAGTTCAGCGGGGCGATGTTGCATGGGATGGTTACATCCCGGTATTCCGGGTATGTGTCCAAATCCTGTTCCGCCGGTTGCACGTTTTCAGGAACGGGGGTGCATGCATACAGTCCGTACAGCAGGCTCCATAGGCAAATGATATTCCGGATTTTTCGATGTTTCATAGTCTTTATTCCTTTGCGTGTATGTCATGCGTCTTTCCCGCCAAAATGGAAATAATACCAGTAAGTCTTCCCGTACTTGGCCTGCAGGGAAGCGTTCTCGTTTGCCTCGTACAGCCGCGTGTATTCCCGGAATTCTGCCAGCAGCCCAAGGGGGATGTTCCATTTGTCCACTTCGTCCGGCAAAGCATTTTTCCTTGCCAGGTAAACCAGCAGGGCTTCTGCATACAGGCGGTGGGACATCCCTTTGGGCGCAAACTCCCGGTAGTCATCGGCAAAAGCGTTTATGTCTTTGCACAACAGGTCGAAACACAGGAGGTAATCGCGTGCCATCCTGTTGTCCGGATGGTGGCGCAACAGGTGGCGGAGTGAAAGCGGTATGTTGGCGGAAGAGCGTATGGTGTCCGTATCGGGCAGTAAGGTCCTTTTCTGTTCCAGCTGCCGGCATATTTCGGGATCTTGGCGTGCAGGCATGTGCCGCTCCGCCCAGTTGCGGTAGCACAGTGTTTTCTGTAAAAGGCGCAAATACTTCATTGCGGCAGCTTCGTCTCCGTTTATCAGGTTGATTTCTGCCAAACGCTTCATCGCCCTTGCCCCGGTGCAACGGGGTGAAAATATCATGCCCACCATGGCGGCATGTTCGGCCATCGTCATGTCGCCCAATGCAAACCATACTTCATTGGCTGCATAGATTGTAATGTAAGACGATCCGGGAGCCACCGGTAGGAACAATCCCCGCCAGGCAGGCTGGTAAACGTTGAGTAATTCATCGGGCAGACGGTGTTGCCTTGCATTCAGCAGGTTAGCATAATAAGACGTTAAAGGGGAACGGGTTTTCTGTCGCTCCAATAGCTGCCGCACGTTGTCCCAACGTCTGAAATACGTTTCCGTGTCTAAAGCCAACTGGTATTCCCGGTTCAAGTCGGGCACGTCGTACCATTTGGCAGAGCCGCTGCCGCATCCGAACAGCCAGTATCCTGCCGCCAACAGCAAACCACTGGCCGGTAACCCCCATTTCACCGAACGGCGCAGGCAGTGGCGGCACAGCAGAAGTATTCCTCCGATACCTGTCAGGGCGAGAGTCCCGGATAGCGGATAATCCAGTCCGCATTGCCGTCCGCCTTCCCATACTACGGCCAGCACCGCAGGGATCCACGACCAGCAACCGATATATGCTGCCAGCAATCGGTACACCACCATCCCCCACGCCGACAACACGAGCGCCATGATGGCCGGTCCGCCTCCTTCATAATAGAAGAATTGTGTCATGAAATCCCCCGCAATCCGCGCCAGTGCCGCCGGGTGCCCCAGGTAGTTGTCCAACGCATCGGGATCCAGGAGGAAAAGCGATGTCTGTTCCCGGTGGAACAGGTGGTAGGGGAGTATCCGGAAGAAAAACAGGAAAAGTACCCCTGCGCCTGTGGCCGCCGCAGCCCATCCGATGTATTTTCTTTTTGTCTTCCCCATTCTTCGGCTTTCCTTGTGCTATTTTACCCGTGTCTCCACCCTCTTCCCGCTTTCAA
>CAZAUU010000078.1:0-7715 GCA_964488405.1 uncultured Phocaeicola sp. | reverse complement strand
CACGGCATGGTGCATTGTTCGGGCGGCGCACAGACCAAGGTGCTGCACTTCGTGGACGACCACTGCCGCGTGGTCAAGGACAACCTTTTCCCGATACCTCCCCTGTTCCGCACCATCAAAGAGCAGAGCGGCACGGAGTGGGAAGAAATGTACAAGGTGTTCAACATGGGCCACCGCCTCGAAATCTACCTCCCGCCCGAACATGCCCAAGAGGTCATCGCCATATCGGAATCGTTCCACATCGGCGCACAGATAGTGGGGCGCATCGAGGAGGGCGACCGCAAAGAGCTCATCATCAGGAGCGAAGCCGGGGAGTTCCATTACGAATAGCCCCGCCTTGCCATCCCGGCGGGTACTGACGACAGCAAACGACATATCGCACTAAAATAACTTTCAAGGAGGACAGTAAAATGCGCAAGCCAAGAAGCAAGAAAGTATGGTTGGCCGCAAGTCTGGCGGCATTCATCTGCTTTACGTTAGAGGGATGCATATTCCCCCGGAACTTTACGGAAAGGAATCGCCAAAAGAACAAAAAAGAAAAATATGACAAGAAAAAAAAGCCGCAACGCTACGAATACGAATCGGGGAAAGGCCGCCGTACTTCACAAGCCACTGCGGAAACGATAATAATCTTACAATATGACAGAGACCAACACCCTGCTTGAGAAGCTTGACGGCCTCGTGGCCCGTTTCGAAGAAATATCCACACTGATAACCGACCCCGCCGTCATTGCCGACCAGAAACGGTACGTCAAACTGACAAAGGAATATAAAGAATTGGGCGACCTGATGGCCGCCCGCAAAGAATACATCCAAGTGCTGGGGGGTATCGGCGAGGCAAAAGACCTCATCGCCAACGAAACAGACGAGGAGATACGCGACATGGCACGCGAGGAACTGGAACGGTGCGAGGCACGCCGTCCCCAAATAGAAGAGGAAATCAAGCTGCTGCTCATCCCCTCCGACCCACAGGACAGCCGCAACGCCATCCTGGAAATACGTGGCGGCACAGGGGGCGACGAAGCTGCCATTTTCGCGGGAGACCTCTTCCGCATGTATTCGAAATACTGTGAGTCGAAAGGCTGGAAGCTGGAAGTGTCGAGTGCCAGCGAAGGGGCATCCGGAGGATTCAAGGAAATCATCTGCTCCATCGCGGGCGAGAAAGTGTACGGGACACTGAAATATGAATCGGGCGTGCACCGGGTACAACGCGTGCCCGCCACCGAGACGCAAGGCCGTGTACATACATCCGCCGCATCGGTTGCCGTGCTGCCCGAGGCGGAACCTTTCGACGTGGAAATCAACGAAGGCGAAATCAAATGGGACACCTTCCGCAGCAGCGGGGCGGGCGGACAGAACGTCAACAAGGTGGAATCGGGCGTACGCCTGCGTTACAACTGGAAGAACCCGAACACAGGCGTAACGGAAGAAATCCTGATAGAATGCACCGAGACGCGCGACCAGCCGAAGAACAAGGAACGCGCCCTCTCGCGCCTGCGCACGTTCATCTACGACAAGGAACACCAGAAATACATCGACGACATCGCATCGAAACGCAAGACGATGGTGAGCACCGGCGACCGGTCGGCGAAAATCCGCACCTACAACTACCCGCAAGGACGCATCACCGACCACCGCATCAACTACACCATCTACAACCTTGCCGCCTTCATGGACGGCGACATACAGGACTGTATCGATCACCTCATCGTGGCGGAAAATGCAGAAAGACTGAAAGACAGCGAACTATAATCTAAATCGACCTACAACATGAACAAACAGCAACTCATCGGAAACATCAAACGCAAACAGTCTTTCCTTTGCGTGGGACTGGATACGGACATCAAGAAAATCCCGGCACACCTGCTGGAAGAAGACGACCCGGTCTTTGCCTTCAACAAGGCCATCGTCGATGCCACCGCACCGTACTGCATCGCCTACAAGCCCAACCTCGCCTTCTACGAAAGCATGGGCGCAAAAGGCTGGACCACTTTCGAGAAAACCGTAACATACATCAAGACGAATTACCCCGACCAGTTCCTCATTGCCGATGCCAAACGGGGTGACATCGGGAACACATCGGCCATGTACGCACGTACGTTCTTCGAAGAATTGGATATAGACGCGCTGACCGTGGCCCCCTATATGGGCGAAGACAGCGTGACACCCTTCCTCACCTACGAGGGCAAATGGGTCATCGTGCTGGCACTGACCTCGAACAAAGGGTCGCACGACTTCCAGCTGACGGAAGACAAGGACGGTGAACGCCTCTTCGAGAAAGTATTGCGGCGGTCGCAGGAATGGGCTGGCGACGGGAACATGATGTATGTGGCAGGTGCTACGCAAGGGAAAATGTTCGAAGCCATCCGCAAAATCGCCCCTTCCCATTTCCTGCTGGTCCCAGGCATCGGGGCGCAGGGAGGCTCGCTGGAGGAGGTATGCAAGTACGGGATGACCCCCGAATGCGGGTTGATCGTAAACTCCAGCCGTGCCATCATCTATGCCGACCACACGGAAAACTTTGCCGTGACGGCAGGGGAAGAAGCCCGAAAAGTACAACAGCAAATGGCAGACCTGCTGAAAATGTTCCGCGTTTTATAAAATAAGTAAAAACGGGGATTCTGCCGTATGAATGTAAAAAAAGATACAAAGCATCGAGGAAACTTTTTTTCATTCCTGATGCCTATTTAGTGAAAAATTGGTTTATTTTCGCTCAAAAATATATTGATTTCTCGCAAAAAAGACTGTTCTCCCAGCCGGAGGAAAGCTGTTTCCCAATCTTTAAAAAGATAAATAATTGACATTTTGTAGGGATATATAAAAAAAAATTGCGTAATTTGCATAAATAAAAAAGGCAGATGCTTTTACACAAAGCCTATGGAAAGCAAGTTTAGAAAAGCAAACAAATAGAAAGTTATGGAGTTTTCAGCGAAACAAATTGCAGAATATATCCAGGGAGAGATTGTGGGAGATGAAAACGCGACCGTACATACCTTTGCCAAAATAGAAGAAGGTATGCCGGGGGCACTTTCATTCCTGTCGAACCCCCAATATACCCATTACATCTATTCCACACGTTCATCCATTGTACTGGTGAACAAGGATTTCGAACCGGAACACGAAATCAGCGCCACCCTGATAAAGGTGGACAACGCCTACGAAAGCCTGGCGCGGCTCCTGACTCTCTACGAACAGAGCAAACCGAAAAAGACGGGCATCCACCCGCTGGCTTTCATTGCCGGAAGCGCAAAGATAGGGAAAGACGTCTATATAGGCGCCTTCGCCTGCGTGGAAGACGGGGCAGAGGTGGGCGACAATACCTGCATCCATCCGCACGCCACAGTGGGGAGCCATGCCACAGTGGGCAGCAACACCATACTTTATCCCCACGTCACCGTTTATCCCGACTGCCGGATAGGCAACAACTGCATACTCCATGCCGGATGCGTTATCGGGGCAGACGGATTCGGCTTTGCCCCTTCCCCCCCTGAAGGGTACGACAAGATTCCCCAAATCGGCATCACCATTATCGAAGACAACGTGGAGATAGGGGCCAACACGTGCATCGACCGTGCCACGATGGGTGCCACCGTAATACACCGTGGCGTGAAGCTGGACAACCTGATCCAGGTAGCCCACAATGTGGAGATAGGAAGTCACACCGTCATGGCATCGCAGGTAGGCATAGCGGGTTCCGCCAAAATCGGGGAATGGTGCGTCTTTGCCGGCCAGGTGGGCGTAGCCGGACACATCAAGATAGGCGACCGGGTGACAGTCGGCGCCCAGTCGGGCATACCGGGCAATACGAAAGCGGGCAGTACCCTGATGGGGTATCCCGCCATCGATCCCAAACTTTTCGCCCGCTCTTCTGTTCTGTTCAAAAAACTCCCCGACATGTACAGCGAGCTGGGCAGCCTGCGAAAAGAAATAGAAGAACTAAAGAAACAACTTACCAAATAAGTGAACCCATGTTGAAACAAAAAACACTGAAAGGCAGTTTTACACTGAACGGCAAGGGGCTCCACACCGGAGTCAAACTGACCGTGACCTTCAATCCTGCCCCTGAACATTACGGGTATAAGATCCAGCGCATCGACCTCGACGACCAGCCTGTCATCGAAGCCATAGCCGACAACGTGACAGACACGACCCGTGGCACAGTCCTGACAAAAAACGGGGTGAAAGTAAGTACGGTGGAACATGCCATGGCGGCCCTCTACGCCGCAGGCATCGACAACTGCCTTATCCAGGTGAACGGTCCCGAACTGCCAATCCTGGACGGCAGCGCGAAAGCGTACGTGGAATGCATCAACAGGGTAGGCACCGCAGAACAGACCGCGCCCAAAGACTATTACATCATCAAATCCAAAATCGAAATCCGCGATGAAGAAACGGGCTCGTCCATCATCGTGCTGCCGGATGACAAATTCAGTGTCAACGTGCTGATTTCCTACGACTCGAAGATACTGACCAACCAATATGCGACCCTTGAGGACATGAACGATTTCCCCACCGAAATAGCATCGGCACGCACCTTTGTATTCGTGAGGGAAATAGAGCCGTTGCTGAATGCCGGTCTGATCAAAGGAGGAGATCTGGACAACGCCATTGTCATCTACGAGAAACAGATGACCCAAGAGAACTTCGACAAGCTTGCTGACATCATGGGAGTCCCGCACATGGATGCCGAGCAGTTAGGGTACATCAACCACATCCCCCTGGTCTGGTCCAATGAGCCGGCACGCCACAAACTGCTCGACATCATCGGCGACCTGGCACTGATAGGCAAACCCATCAAAGGACGCATCATCGCCACCCGTCCCGGGCACACCGTCAACAACAAGTTCGCACGGCAGTTGCGCAGGGAAATCCGCCTGCACGAAATCCAGGCACCCGTCTACAACTGCAACGAACCCCCGCTGATGGACGTAAACCGTATACGCGAACTGCTTCCGCACCGCTACCCGTTCCAGTTGGTAGACAAAGTCATAGCCATCGGCGCCAGCTACATCGTAGGCGTGAAGAACGTCACCTCGGACGAACCTTTCTTCCAGGGGCACTTCCCGCAGGAACCCGTCATGCCGGGCGTGCTCCAGATAGAGGCCATGGCACAGGTAGGGGGTCTGCTTGTATTGAATTCGCTGGACGAACCTGAAAAATATTCTACGTATTTCCTGAAGATAGACAATGTGAAATTCCGCAAGAAGGTAGTGCCCGGCGACACGCTGATATTCCGCGTAGAAATGATGACACCCATCCGGAGGGGGATTGCCACCATGAAAGGATACATCTTTGTGGGCGAAAAGCTTGTTTGCGAAGCTGAATTTATGGCACAAATAGTAAAAAACAAATAAAAAATGATCAGTCCATTAGCATACGTAGATCCGAAAGCGATCATAGGGGAAAATGTGGAAATAGGCCCTTTCGTTTTTATAGACAAAAACGTGGTTATCGGCGATAACAACGTCATTATGCCCAATGCGAACATCCTGTACGGCTCACGCATCGGGAACAACAACCGGATTTTTCCGGGGGCGGTCATCGGAGCAATCCCCCAGGACCTGAAGTTCCGTGGGGAAGAGACCACCGCCGAGATAGGTGACCATAACACCATCCGCGAGAACGTAACGGTCAACCGGGGAACGGCATCCAAGGGGAAAACAGTGGTAGGCAACCACAACCTGTTGATGGAAGGCGTACACGTGGCGCACGATTCGCGCGTAGGAAACGGGTGCATCATCGGCAACTCGACCAAAATGGCAGGCGAGGTCGTCATCGACGACAATGCCATCATAAGCGGAGGCGTGTTGATACACCAGTTCTGTCACGTAGGCGGTTACGTCATGATCCAGGGAGGATGCCGGTTCAGCAAAGACATCCCGCCCTACATCATAGCCGGACGCGACCCCATTGCCTACAGCGGCATCAACATCGTAGGCCTGCGGCGCAGGAACTTCTCGAACGAGTTGATAGAGAACATCCACAATGTATACCGCATCATCTACAACAGCGGGAAAAACGTGACCGATGCCGTGCAACAAATCAAGGAAGAAGTGCCCATGAGCCATGAAATAGAATATATCGTATCTTTCATCGAAAATTCAGAAAGAGGCATCATCCGATAAAAGAATATTTTGTACATTTACCGCACCAACCAAGAACACTAAAGAAATGGTATACAAATTCAGAATCATATCCGATGAGGTCGATGACTTCTTGAGGGAAATCAAAATCGACTCCGATGCTTCATTCTACGACCTGCATGAAGCCATATTGGAATACACCGGTTACAAGGATGACCAGATGACCTCTTTTTTCATCTGCGATGACAGCTGGGAAAAAGAAACAGAAATCACACTCGAGGACATGGGCGGCGGAAATTCGGAAGAAGACACATTCGTGATGAAAGACACCCGATTAAGCGAGCTGTTGGAAGACGAAAAGCAGAAAATGCTGTACGTATTCGACCCTTTGGCAGAACGGGTATTCTTTATCGAACTGTCCGAAATCATCACAGGCAAAGACCTAGAGCATGCCGTCTGCTCGCGCAAGCAGGGCAATCCGCCCCAGCAGACCATCGATTTCGACAAACAGATGAACCTCAACACCTCCATTGACCTGGACGAGAACTTCTATGGCGACCAAGAATACGACATGGAAGACTTCGACCCCGACGGATTCGACATGGTAGGGGGCGAAGGGAATCCTTACGATGAAGACAAATACTGATCCCCCTACGCTGATTGTCCTGGTAGGGGCTACCGGTGTGGGCAAGACAGAATTCAGCCTGTCGATGGCAGAGATGTATCACACCGTAATCCTCTCGGCCGATTCACGCCAGCTGTATGCCGACCTGAAAATCGGTACGGCAGCCCCCACTCCCGAACAATTGGCAAGAGTCCCCCACTACTTCGTAGGCACACTCCGCCTGACCGACTACTACAATGCCGCACAATACGAAATCGAAGCCCTCCGCATATTGGAAGAGGTTTTCAAACAGCATCCCGTAGCAATACTTACAGGAGGTTCTATGATGTACATCGATGCGGTATGCAAAGGCATCGACGACATCCCCACGGTAGACAACGACACGCGTTCGTTCCTGCAGGAACGTTACGAACGGGAAGGGCTGGAACGCCTCTGCAACGAGTTGAAACTGCTGGACCCCGAATATTACCGGATAGTAGACCTGAAAAACCCCAAGCGTGTGGTGCATGCGCTCGAAATCTGCTACATGACCGGAAAGACCTATACCTCCTTCCGTACACGCACGCCAAAAAAACGCCCGTTCCGCATACTGAAAATCGGCCTGCAGCGCACACGCGAAGACCTGTACGCCCGCATCAACAGCCGGGTGGACCGGATGATGGAAGAAGGGCTGGAGGACGAGGCACGGAAAGTGTACCCCTACAGGCACCTGAATCCGCTGAACACCGTGGGCTACAAAGAGCTGTTCAAGTATTTTGACGGCGAATGGGAGCTTCCTTTCGCCATAGAAAAGATAAAACAGCATTCGCGCATCTATTCGCGCAAGCAAATGACATGGTTCAAGCGCGACACGGACATAACCTGGTTCCATCCCGAACAGGAAGAAGAAATCATACAGTATATCAACAACAGTCCGGTCCTCTGAGGGGCAGAGCAATGCGGCAAGTCCCACACACTGCCTTATTGGCGGTTCTTTTCTGCCAATAAGGCAGCACGTCATTCATCCC
>CAZAUU010000077.1:0-8149 GCA_964488405.1 uncultured Phocaeicola sp. | reverse complement strand
AAGCCGTATCACGGAATAAAATCCCTATTTTTGTGTACAAAATTATCGTATCATGGAAAAACTGGAAGTACTTGATTATTCAAACGTGTTTATCGCCAGTTATTTTACCGATGACAGCCAGTGTTCGCATCCTAATCGTGAGCACACGCTCATTTACCTTTGTTCGGGTGAATTGGAAATTGAAGAAAAAGGAAAGAAAACCAGACTGCACGCAGGTGATTGTGCCTTTATGCGCCGCGACCACCTGATGATATTGCACAAATATGTGAAACCGGGGATGCCTTACCGGTCCATTGTATTGAAGTTCAAGCGTAATTTCCTGCGCAGTTTTTATCAGCATATCGATAAGGATGAGTTGCCTTTGCTTGCCAAACGGAGCTGCACAAGCCTTCGCGTCCTTCCGGCCGACCGTCCGGACATAGCCAGCCTTTTCCAGTCTATCCTGCCTTATTGGGAGTCGGATACAAAACCTTCGGAAGAAGTTCTCCGGCTCAAAATGATGGAAGGCATGTATGTATTGTTGAATACCGACAAGGAATTGTACGCTTCCCTCTTCGACTTCACCGAACCGTGGAAAATCGACCTGTTGGAGTACATGAACGAAAACTACATGTATGACCTTTCAATGGAAGAGATGGCAAGCAATACGGGGCGCAGTCTTGCCACCTTTAAGCGTGATTTCAAGAAAATCAGCGACCTCTCTCCCCAAAAATGGCTTATCCGCCGCAGGCTCGAAGCTGCACATGTACTCATTCGTTCCGGTAGAAAGAAAGTGACGGAAGTATGCTTCGAAGTGGGATTCAAGAATCTTTCTCACTTCTCAAGGGTGTATAAGGAAATGTATGGATGTTCGCCGGTGAATACCGTTTAATCCACTGCATCTCCAAAAAAAAATCCGGACACTCGTCAAGACAAAAATCTTAAGTAAGCATCTTTTTTTAGGCTTGAATGCCAGAAGATGCTTACTTTTAAAAATCACTTGATAATCCGGTAGTAGTCGATTTTGCGAGGTTTTGCTTGCGCAGGCGTTTCGGCAGGGTATCCCAGTGCGATGGCACCGATACCTACCAGTCCTTCGGGCAGTCCCCATTCTTTCATGAGCCGTTTGCCTTCTTCGGTACTGAACATTTCGCGTTCGCGGTGGATCCAGCAGCTTCCCAGGCCTAAGGCATGCGCTTCCAACATCATGTTTTCCAGAACGCAACTGCCGTCCTGGACGGGATTGTGTGCATCGGCAGGAGCGAACACCAGCACATAAGTCGGAGCATCATAGTAAGGGTTTGAGGTGATACCCATGATGCGTGCATTCATGGATGCCAGTTGCGCACGCAGCTTGTCGTTCTGTATGGCAATGATATAAGGCGATTGCAAGCCTCTGGAGGTAGGAGCGTATGTACCTGCTTCAAGTACGGCTTTCAGTTCTTCATCGGTGATTTGCTTTTCCTCGTACTTCCGGCAACTGCGACGGGTCTTGATGATTTCCAGAAAATTTGTTTCCATTGTTAGTTCCTTTCTTTTAATATAGTTTCTGTATTTTGGCACTCTTATAATAATGTAGTAAGATGTCGTTATAGTTATATCCTTGTACTCCCATTACGGCTGCTCCAATTTGGCACAGCCCTACCCCATGCCCCCAACCGGCACCGGTCAGCTGGAACCATGCGGGAATCCCGTCATTGGTCTTTTCGTCTTTGTCTACCACGAAAGCGGAGCTGAACAGGTGTGTGGGCGAAAGTGTGCGCCGTATTTCCAGCTCTTTCCCGATGATAAGCGTTTTTTCCGTACCTATGATTTTCAATTTGTAAATACGTCCCGATTTTCCCCTTTCCATTGGAACCAAGTCTAAGATTTTTCCGAAATCATTCTTGGTCTTTGTACGGATAAGTTCGGCCAGTTCCGCTTGCGTGTAATGTACTTTCCATCTGTAGAAGTCGTTGGTTTCATAATCGTAATTGGTCAGTATTTGCCGGATAATGCTCCTGTCATGTGTGTTGCAGAAGCTTTCCGGAGAAGAACGGATCCATTTTTCTGCCTCGGTTTCTTGTGTCAGGTCGGGAAGTTGAGTATTTGCTTGTGTATCACGCACGGCTGTAAGATAAGGGTAATGTTTGTTCTCCCAGCAAGTATTGAATTCTTCGGTCACGCCTCCGCAGCATTTGGAGAAACGTGCATCGCAGATTGCGTTTTTGTACATAAGCACCTGGCCGCGTGTAGCCTTTACGGCTTCTTCCGCGTTGTGATTGGATATCCTGGTAATTCCCTGGTAGCGCTGGCAATGGTCATCGGCACATACATCGAAGATAGTATGGTCTTCGCGGTCGTACCAACGAATATGTTCCGTTTCGGTCTTGATGAATGAGAAGAATCCGTCATCGTGTTTGCCATGTGCTTTCCGTTTCCCTATCTGTGCCAGCAGCCAACTGCGCGAAATGACGGCATGTGCTTTCAGGAATTCGAGGGACGAAGAGGCGTTCATTTCTGATGAGATGACGCTGGTCAGGTAGTCTTCGACAGGGAGGATATTGATTGCAGTGATTTTCCCTTCGTCTACCACCAATTTCAATATGCCGGTGAAACATTGGGACTCCTGCCGTTCCCAATGGAAATGGATGCCAACGGTAACATCTCGGATGACAAACGATGCTTTTCCCTCTATCGGGGTAAATACCAGTTCACGGTATACGTTGCCATTCCATAAAATGCCTCCTTCTTCAAACGAAACGGTTTGCCCGCCTTCCACGCTTTCGCCTTTTGCCATGAATCGGGCATTTAGGATAAAATGTATTTCTTGTGCATGGAGGATGCCTACGCTAACTTCCGGTTCTTTCATATAGACAATATCTGTATGTTTATTCGGTATATCCAACTTCGTTGTATATGTTTCTGATTTCTTCATCGGTCAAATTCTTAAAGTCCTCGCGGCGGGGGGTCACGATGATGCCTGCCATGTCGAGGGCACCGGGGCTGACAAGCCTTTGTGCTTCTCCTTTTGCTCGGTAACAGGAAGGGCGGTGTGCTGCACGGGGAAAATAGGCAATGGTGAATCCCCGTTTGGAGTCCGTCCATGCAAAAAGGTTGTATCGTGGTTCGGCTTCTCCTTCGTGCAGGGGAAGGGATTGCAGATAACGGTCGACAAGTGCCGGGGCCGTGGCAGATATATTGTCGGTGACAAATGCCCGGATTGGGGAGAGGTAGTCCTTGATAAGGTAGCTTGAACAGCAGCTTCCGTCGGGCAGCGTTTCTTGTGCCGTGCAGACGGCAGAATCCATCAGACGGTCCCATTGCAGGATGAAAGGAATATTTTGCATGGGGACGGCTTGGAAATGGAAATGATCCGGAGCCGATGCGCCGCAGCAGGCACCATTGTAGAATACGGCATATTTGCGGGTGAAGTGCCTGTTTATCCAGTCTATAAGGCGGCCGGGAAGTTGGCGGGCTGTTTTGTCCGCAAGCACTTGCGGCTGATGGAGTTTGCTGGATATGGTGAGGTGCCCGGGCAGGATGGGATAGGGGTTGATGCGTAGTTCAAACGGCTCGTCCAGCTCAATGTGCATGCTTTCCTGTTCCGCCGGTTTGTTTTCGGCACAGAGGAAACAGGGGCGTGCCGATATGCTTGTATGGTCGGTTGGGGCATAAGTCGATGTGGCACGTGCCGGATTGAATTGTATCCACACGGTATTGCCTTCTATTTGGCAACGCCGGGCCAGGATGTATTCCAACGCTTCGTGGTTGTCGTGTGCCAGTGTCCAATGGGCAAGTTGTCTTTTCAGGAAACGTTCACCCGACGGGGTATTTCTTTCTGATGCAAGTGTACGGCGTCGTGCCAGTTCCAGCGTACGCAGGCTGTCTTTGTAGGCATTGTTGTGGTTGGCTTTTTCGATGCTTATGGAAGCATCCGAATTTCCTTCCCAACGGCGGCATAGGTACAGCACTTTATAAATTCGTCCGATGCGGTATTGGCGCGAGAAAGCAAGACCCAATGCATAATCTTCCCCGTAACTGGTATTGGGAACTCCTGTTTCACGCAGCAGAGGGGTAAAGAATGCACGCGGGGCACCCAATCCGTTGATGCGAAGGGCATTGTTGTGCCCGTTGTTGTCTGTCCATTCCCTGTGGTCGATTATGCCGGGAGGCAAAGGTTGCAGGTTGAAGTCGGTCAGTTGGTATGAACCGATAACCATACCACATTGTTCCTGATGGAATTTGTCAACAATAGACTGCAAAGTGTCGGTGTCGCTGTATAAGTCATCACTGTCTAATTGCACGGCAAACCTTCCGCACTGTGGGTGCCGTATGGCAAGATCCCAACAACCCCCTATACCTAGATCTGTGCGTTCGGGGATGAGGTGGATGATATCGGGATGTTCCCGGTACGAGTTCAAAACCTCCGTTGTACCATCGGTAGAATGGTTGTCCACGACGATGATATTGAAACGGAATGTCGTCTGTTGCTGTAATGCGGAACGGATGGCATCATTTATCGTGCGGCACCGGTTGCGTACGGGGATAATGACCGATGCTTCACAAGGGAAATCCCCGGTACTCAAATCCACTTTCCGGGTTATGGGCGGAAGGTAGGCACCGGTCTTTTTCAGGTAACGGGTAAAGGCGCGTTCGCGTTCTTTCTGTACTTCACGGTTGCGCGGATCCACGTAATCGAATTGTTTTTCACTACTGCGGCGGGTGTCCGTTTCGGTTTGGGTGTAAAGGAATTCCTGTATATGGGACAGTTTATAATGAAGTGAAACAGCCAACCTTACGGCATAACCTGCCGAGTAGGCATAGTCTTCTTCCGTGGCAGTTCCGATAATGGCGTTTTTTAAAGCTTCGGTGCGGAACATCAGCAAGGAGCCGAAATCGAAATCATCACGCACACTTCCTTCCTGGTAGTCGATGACCGGATGGAGATATGTTTTGCCTTCGGTTTCCTGGTAATAGTCTGAGTACACCATACCGCAAAGTGGGTCGGACAGATATTCGGTCATACGTTCCAATGCCCGGTTGCCCAGCCGTATGTCTTGCCTGCTGGTACATATCAGTGTATAGGGGGTGTGGCTGTGTGCCATGATGTCCATGTACGTTTCCATGTTGTCCGGCATGGAAACAAATACGAAGGCTTGCTTTACGCACGGTTGTACGGCCCATTCTTCTTGTATCTTGTCCCGTGATACCTCATCACGGCAGGAGATGAAACAGGTAATGCATTCGTTCATGTCATTTAATTTATATGGACAAATATACGCATTTATCGGTAATATGGTTACGTTCTCCCGTAATTTGGCTATTTTTTAATACTGTGCTTTGCGTACTTTTGTGTCAAATATCAAATAAAATGAATATGGGAAAAACGATGATGACTTTCCTGCTGGCATTAGGTATAAGTATGGCAGGGAGCGGATATGCACAAATGGATAACCATATAAATGATAGAATAATGGAAAAATTGGAATTGACTCAGGAATGGGATAAGATATTCCCGCAAAGTGAGAAGGTGGAACACAGTAAGGTGACGTTCGTCAATCGTTACGGCATTACGTTGGCGGCGGATATGTATGTGCCTAAGGGGATTGAAGGGAAATTGCCGGCCATAGCTGTGTGCGGTCCGTTCGGGGCAGTAAAGGAACAGGCATCGGGCCTATACGCACAAACGTTGGCAGAGCGTGGTTTCCTGACTATCGCTTTTGATCCCTCGTATACGGGCGAGAGTGGAGGCAATCCCCGTTACGTGGCTTCGCCTGACATCAATACGGAAGATTTTTGTGCGGCAGTGGATTTCCTTTCCGTGTGCGAACGTGTCGATTCCGAACGTATCGGCATCATCGGTATTTGCGGTTGGGGAGGTATGGCATTGAATGCGGCAGCCATTGATACGCGGATTAAGGCTACGGTCACTTCTACCATGTATGATATGAGTCGTGTAAATGCCAATGGTTACTTTGATGCCATGGATGCGGAGGCCCGCCACGAATTGCGGAAAAAGTTGAATACGCAGCGTACAGAAGATGCCCGGAACGGTTCGTACGCACTGGCAGGGGGCGTAGTGGATCCGTTGCCCGAAGACGCGCCTTGGTTCGTAAAAGATTATTATGATTATTACAAAACGGAACGGGGATACCACAAGCGTTCGCTGAACTCGAATGGAGGCTGGAACGTGACTTCGGCTCTTTCGTTTGTCAACATGCCTTTGCTTGCTTACATCGACGAGATACGTAGTGCTGTGTTGGTAGTCCACGGAGACAAGGCGCATTCCTGTTATTTCAGTAAAGATGCTTTCCGGAAGTTGAAGGGGGAAAACAAAGAATTGTTGCTTATCCCCGGTGCTGTGCATGTCGACCTTTACGACAATCGGGCAGGGGTCATTCCGTATGATAAGATTGAGCAGTTTTTCCTTCAGTACTTGAAGTAAGCAAGCGAAACTCAAGTGCCTTGCAGTATGGATGAAAACAAATTCCTCCATACTGCAAGCGTCTTATTATAATCGTTCGAATAGCAGTTTATAATCCCGTTCCCCTGCGGGGCCGGTCCATTCTTCGGGGATGAACTTCCATTGGCCCATTGGTTTCGGATCAAGTGTTTTTACTTCCTCAATGCGTTTCATGAGGTAGTAGCGGAGGTCTTTTTCGGTGGACGTGAGAATACGTTTCGCCAGTTCTTGCCGGGGGATTCCTGCTCCTTTGGTAAGCAAGTCGCCCCCTCCGTTGCCCCGGTACGAATTGACTGCTACTTTATAGGTGCGGTCCAGGTCGAATGGTGTGCCGTCTGCCATACTTTCAATCGTAATCTTTTCTCCTTGTGGCTTTGTGACGTCCACGGTATAGATGATGCCTGCTGCCGAGTCGAAATTGAAAGTAGGATACCGGAAGCGTCCGAAGCCTTGGTCTTTTTCGTTCAGGAGCAGCAGGTGCCCATCGGCCGAATGCATTTGTGCGGTCCATTGTGCGTATGACATTTCCAGCGCACCTTTGATTTCCTTGCCCGTCATTTCCATCGTGTATAGCAGGTTTTCGTATTTGTAAAGGTTGAACATGTCGCTTACACAAATGTCCCCTTCCTTGATTTCGGCGGCGTATGATAACGGGGCGCAGAACGAGATGTCGGCTCCACTGATGTCAAGCTGCAGTTGATGGATCAGGTCGATGAATGCAGACGGGCCGAAGTAAGCATCCTTAGTCGTGATGGTATGGGTGATGGTGCCTATCTTGCGCGACACGAAGTCGATAGTAGCCTGGTATTCCTTCCCGAAAACTTGCATGAACGCTTCGTCTGTGGCATAGCGGGTCATGTCTGTCAATGTCCCTTCTACCTGCTTGCTGATGATACGCCCGTCTTTCCGTGTCACTTTCAGGGTGACATCGGCTATGGTTCTGGCAGCATTGGCCGGGTTGATGAGCAATACCGAATCGCCTGCTATGTTGAGTATCTTTTCACATCGGCGCTGGTGGTCATGCCCCATGAATATCACATCGAAACCGGGAATGTTTTTTGCAGTCAGTCCCGAGCCGTTTTCTACCACACCGTCCAACTTGTTCCCTTCCGGTCCGGAATGAAACAAGCCTACCATTACATCGGGATGTTCCTTTTCGGTGATGGTTTTCACCCACTTGCGTGCACATTCTTGCATGTCTTCGAAGTGTAGCCCGCTCCACATTGTTTCGGGAAGCCATGAAGGAATGGCAGGGGTAATGAGTCCCAATACGGCAATCTTCACACCTTCACGCTCGAATATCCGGTAAGGGGGCAGATAGGGTTCTCCCGTGCGGTCGTCCACGATGTTTGCCCCTAATACAGGGAAGGTGCATTGGCCAATCCACCGGTCGTACACAAGGTGTCCGGTTTCCACATCGTGGTTGCCCATGTTGCCCACGTCGTATTTCATGTAATTCAGCATTGCGGCACATACATGGGTGGATGCGGTGTCGATGTAGTTGTAATAATATGCCACAGGCTGTCCTTGCAGGATGTCGCCGTTGTCCATCAGGATGACATTGTCGCCGTACTGCATGCGCTGTTCTTTCACGAATGCCGATATGCGTGCAAGTCCTCCTGTCTGGGGTTTGCGCGTGATGAAGTCATAAGGGAAGTAAGCTCCATGCACATCGCTTGTTTCCAATAACTTGATGGTGATTTCTTCCGTGTCGGCAGCCTTGGT
>CAZAUU010000076.1:0-8294 GCA_964488405.1 uncultured Phocaeicola sp. | reverse complement strand
GCCGGATTGGCAGGGGCGGATACGCTGGAATGGGTATTAGTTTTCCTTTTTCTATATTTCTTCTGCTTTTCCCATGCCGCCTTACGGGCTTCGTAAAGTTCGCGTTGTCGTTCCAAGTAGTTATCTGCCATATAGGGAAAAATTAATTCCATGCCGACAGGCCGTGCATGCGTTGCAAGGCTTCATTGTAACCTTCCACCAGTTCTTTCATCACCTCGTCCACACTTTGCAGCCGTTTGATTTGGGAGGCTGCTTGGCCGATTTCGATTTCCCCCTCGATGATGTCCCCTTCGAAGATGCCGAGCTTGGCCCGTCCGCGTCCTAATATCTCCCGGATCTCGTCTGCAGAAGCCCCGCGTAGTTCAGCTTCTTCCACTCGTTTGTAGAATTCGTTTTTTACCAGTCGGGTGGGGGTGACCTGCTTCAGGGTAAGTATTGTGTCGCCTTCATCGAGACGGAGGCAACGGTCTTTGAACGAGAAATGGGCGGAACTTTCCTCTGTCAGGGCAAAGCGTGTGCCTATTTGCACGCCATCAGCTCCCAACGCTTGTGCGGCAAGTATGCTTTCGCCCGTGGCAATCCCTCCTGCAGCCAGCAAAGGAAGGGTACATGTGCGGCGGATAGATGGGATGAGGCATAGGGTAGTGGTCTCTTCACGCCCGTTGTGGCCTCCCGCTTCAAAACCTTCGGCAACAATGGCGTCTACACCTGCCTCTTCGCATTTGCAGGCAAACCGGGTGGACGACACGACATGTACCACCACAATACCACGGTCATGCAACCATTCGGTCCATTTCTTAGGGCTTCCTGCCGAAGTGAAGACAATCTTCACGCCTTCATCGGCAATGATTTGCATGACGGTTTCTATTTCCGGATACATCAGGGGTACATTTACGCCGAAAGGCTTGTCTGTGGCGGCTTTGCACTTGCGTATATGCCCGCGTAGGATTTCAGGGTGCATCGAGCCTGCTCCTATTAGTCCCAGTCCGCCGGCGTTGCTTACGGCTGAGGCCAGCCTCCAGCCACTGCACCACACCATTCCTCCTTGGACGATAGGGTAATCAATGTGGAAAAGATGACAGATTCTGTTCATATATCATTACTTTAATTAAGTTCAAGCCAAAGGTTTTCAATCAGGTAGTGTTCTGCCGCAGATTGCCAGCACAAGCTGAGTCATTGTTGTCGGCGAGACCGGCGGACTGTGGCGGACGGATGTTTTTCAAATCAAGTATTGCGAACTGATGGATTCGTGGCTCAATACACGGCGAATCGTTTCGGCGAACATGTCGGCTATCGAGAGTTGCTTAACTTTTGCGCAACAGTTCGTATAGGGGATGCTGTCGGTGAATACCAGTTCCTCTAATTGGGAGTTCTGTACACGTTCCGATGCAGGTCCCGACATGACACAATGCGAAGCGATGGCGCGTACGGAATGGGCTCCCGCCTCTTTCATGATGTCGGCCGCCTTTGTGATTGTTCCGGCTGTATCCACCATGTCATCGATTAGCACGACATCCTTGTCCCGCACCTCCCCGATTATCTGCATGGAAGATACTATGTTCGCCTTCTCACGTGTTTTGTGGCACAGCACCAAGGGAACATCAAGGTATTTGGCATACGTGCTGGCACGTTTTGACCCGCCTACATCGGGTGTGGCAATTACCAGATTTTGCAGGTGTAGGGATTGGATGTAAGGGGCAAAGATTGCGGAGGCGTACAAGTGGTCGACCGGGATATTGAAGAAACCTTGAATCTGGTCGGCATGCAGGTCCATCGTTATCAGGCGGTCTATGCCGGCTACACTCAGTAGGTCTGCTACGAGTTTTGCCCCGATGGACACACGCGGTTTGTCCTTGCGGTCCTGGCGTGCCCATCCGAAGTATGGGATTACTGCAATGATCCTTTTTGCCGATGCACGTTTGGCCGCATCAATCATCAGTAAAAGCTCCATCAGATTGTCGGAGTTAGGGAAAGTGGACTGTACGAGGAATACGTGTTGCCCGCGAATAGATTCTTCATAAGATACTGCAAATTCGCCATCGGCGAAGTGGGTAATGTTCATGTTGCCCAGTGGGCAATCTAAACTTTTGCAAATTTTCTCTGCAAGGTATCTTGATTTTGTTCCTGAGAATACCTTAAAAGATGATGTTTTGCTCATTGTGTTAGATTTTTTGCTTTAAAAATTGCGTACAAAGTTATGGTATTTCTTCAAGCCGGACAAGTTTATGCACGAAACTTTTAGTCGGCAAGGCGCTTCAGTTTCCTGAAGTATTCAATCAGGGTATTGTAGTTGTAATCATGATCGGGGTCGAATTTGTTCCACAACCCTCCCAAGATGGCACTTCCGCCGAATCCGTAGTCTTTGACTTGCAGGATGTTGTGCACATCGATGCCTCCTAATGCGATAACGTGCTTGTCGATAATCCCGTTCTTGGCGGCTGTACGGATTTGCTCGGGGGTGAAGGCGGAACAGTAGTCTTTCTTGGATGTGCTGTCGAATATCGGACTGAGGAACACGTATTCGAACTGTTGCTTCTTCTCCTTTACTTCCTCCAGGGAATGACAAGAGCAGGTTATCGGTCCGCAGTAGTTTTCGGGAATAACGGAATTCCGGCTGTTCAGGTGGATGCCTCTCAGCTTGTATTCATCTTTCAGGTAGAAATTACCGTGCACGACGATACGTTTCCGGTATTTTTCCGGAATCAGCGTCAGCAGTCTTTCTGTATATATCGGAACTGCATCGAGCTTGCGCAGATGGAGAATGTCCAGCCCTTCGTCGAACAGGGCAGTTATGATTTTATCCTCCTCCACAAAGTAAGTGGGTTGGGTTATTACTATCAGTTTCATGTGGCGGCACAATATAGTGGCGCAAAGGTAGTAATAAGTTTGTAATATATGTGTAAGGTTATAACAAAATCGTATAAGTTGCCATCGTTTTTAGGTCTATTTGCCATAATTTGCCTTGTAGAATATCTCCATACCCGCAGATGAGTTTGATTATTTCATTGGCTTCGGTACATCCCACAACTCCCGGCGTGACGCCCATGACACCCTTGGGCGGGGGAGGCATGGTGAGTGTTTCCTCCTGAGGATAAAGGTCGCGGTATCTTTTCCCTCCTTTGTAATGGAACACGGAAACCTGTCCTTCGAACGCCCGGATGGCTCCGTACACATAGGTTTTATGAAGTGAGGCGCACGTGTCGTCTATTAGGTAGCGGGTGGCGAAGTTGTCGCATCCGTCTGCCACGATGTCATACTGGCCGATGAGGTCTGTGGCATTGTCGGAGGTAAGGTATTCGGGATAGGCATTGACCGTGATGTCTCTGTTCAGTGCCTGTAGCCTTTTTTGTGCTTGTAAGGCTTTAGGCAATCCTACTTCGGCTTCTGCATAAAGCACCTGCCGCTGGAGATTACTTTTGCTTACCCTATCACCATCCACCAGTCCGATAGTTCCCACTCCTGCACCGGCCAGGTAGAGGGCGACGGGAGAGCCTAACCCTCCTACGCCGATAATAAGTACACGTGCCGCCCTCAGCCGTACCTGGCCTTCCTTCCCGATTTCGGGAAGGATGATTTGCCGGTTGTATCTTTCTGTTTCCATCATACGAGGTCAGGCATGGAGTGTCGTTGCCCTGTTTACAAAGTCAAACGAAGCGTCCCAATCCTTCCATACCGGCTCACGCCCGATGGACTTCAAGGCGTGTTCCACTTCTGCGGCAGTGCGTCCGTCGTTTATGTGGAATTGTTCGAGCGCTTGCGGATAGGTGTAGTATCCTCCCGGTTCGGTCTTGCTTTCGGCACTCATGGTAGTCACACCCAGCGAAGCCATGTGGTCGCGGATGTATGCCGGCTCGCGGGTGGAATACGAAATATCCACATCGTGGTCGAAGATGCGCATGGCAAATGTAACTTGTGCCAATTCCCTGTCGCTCATGATGACGTTGGGACGAAAGCCCTCGTTTTCTGCAGGGCGCATGCGTGGAAAGTTGACGCTGTATTTTGTTTTCCAATAATGCTTCTGCATGTAACGCAGATGGTAGGCCATCATCGTCACATCGGTGCGCCAGTCTTCCAGTCCTATCAACACACCCATGCCGATGGAATGTACGCCGGCTTGTCCCATGCGGTCGAATCCGTTGACGCGCCACTCAAACTTCGATTTCATACCGCGTGGATGGTAGATGTTATAGCGTGCCTTATTGTAAGTTTCCTGGAAACAAATGACCCCGTTCATCCCGTGTTTTGCCAATTCGGCATATTCTTCGGTCTTAAGTGGCATGACTTCAATTTTCAGATTCGAGAAATAAGGCTTTGCAAGGTCAAGGGCTTTGGCAAGATAAGGGACTCCTGCTTTGGCGGGATTTTCTCCCGTCACAATCAGCAGGTTTTCGAATGGGCCGAGCTTTTTGATGGCACGGTATTCGTTTTCTATTTCTTCCGGTTTGAGTATGGTACGTGCCATGGGATTGCTGATATGGAACCCGCAGTACACGCACGAGTTCGTACATGAATTGGTGAGATACAAAGGTATGAACAGCGAAATAGTTTTGCCGAACCGTTCTTCGGTATATTTGCGGCTGAGCCGTGCCATTGGTTCCAGATATTTCTCGGCGGCCGGCGAAACCAGTGCCATGAAGTCGTCCACATCGCAATGCTCCTTGCCCAGCGCACGAAGCACGTCGGATTCGGTCTTGGAATTGATGGCTTCGGTGGTGGAATCCCAATCTATTTTTTCTAATTCTTCGCTAAACATGTTTTTATGATATTATTTATTTATTGAAAGGAGGTCTCTTGAAAGTTTCATTGCACAGAAGTTCGGTCCGCACATCGTGCAGTATTCTCCATCAGTATGATGCCCTTCGCTAAAATATTCCAGCGCACGGTCCGGGTCAAGGCTTAAGTGGAATTGGTCGCGCCAGCGGAACTCGTAACGGGCCTTACTCAAGGCATTGTCGCGTATTTGTGCTCCCGGATGTCCTTTGGCAAGGTCGGCGGCATGAGCGGCAATCTTGTAGGTGATGACTCCTGTACGTACATCTTCGCGGTTTGGCAGGCCGAGGTGTTCTTTCGGTGTAACATAGCAAAGCATGGCTGTACCCAGCCAACCGATGTGGGCGGCACCGATAGCGGACGTGATGTGATCGTAACCAGGGGCGATGTCCGTCACCAATGGGCCGAGCGTATAGAATGGTGCATTGTGGCAATGTTCGACCTGGCGTTGCATGTTTTCCCGGATTTTGTGCAGTGGTACATGCCCCGGACCTTCGATGAAGGCTTGCACGTTCTTTTCCCATGCCCGGACAACAAGTTCACCCATGGTGTCAAGTTCGGCGAATTGGGCTTCATCATTGGCATCGGCTATGCATCCGGGTCGCAGGCCGTCTCCCAAGGAGATGGCTACATCGTATTGGGCAAGGATGTCGCAGATGTCATCGAAGTGTTCGTAAAGGAATGATTCGCGGTCGTGGATGAGACACCATTTGCTCATGATGCTTCCTCCGCGGCTCACGATGCCACACAAGCGTTTGTCGGCAAGGTGGACGTTGTGGCGGCGGATGCCTGCATGGATGGTGAAGTAGTCCACGCCTTGCTCGCACTGCTCAATCAGGGTGTCCTTATAGATTTCCCACGTCAGGTCTTCCACTTTCCCATTCACTTTCTCTACGGCTTGATAGATGGGTACGGTGCCTACAGGGACGGGACAGTTGCGTACAATCCATTCGCGTGTTTCATGGATATTGTTTCCTGTAGAGAGGTCCATCAGTGTGTCCCCTCCCCATTTGCAGCTCCATACCGCCTTGTCCACTTCTTCTTCAATGCCTGATGTTGTGGCTGAATTGCCGATATTGGTATTGATTTTCACAAGGAAGTTGCGTCCGATAATCATCGGTTCGCTTTCCGGATGGTTGATATTGGCAGGTAGTACGGCGTGTCCGGCGGCGATTTCATCGCGTACAAATTCCGGTGTGATATATGTTTCGATACCCAGTTCCCTGCAATTCATGTTTTCCCGGATAGCAACATATTCCATTTCCGGCGTGATGATACCCTGCTTGGCATAGTACATCTGTGTGCAGCATTTGCCCGCTTTGCAGCGGTAGGGTAAAGTGATATGTTCGAAACGCAGGTGGTCGAGTGAGGGGTCATCACGGCGCATTTTCCCGTATTCCGAAGTTATGGAGGGAAGTTGTTCCACATCCCCGCGTGAAGTAATCCACGACTCGCGTATACGGGGAAGCCCTTTTTTCAAGTCGATTTTTATGTTCGGGTCAGTAAATGGCCCGCTGGTGTCGTATACGTAGACGGGCGCGTTCGGGGTCATTACTTTCTTGCCGTCTACGATATGAACAGTAGGCGTAAGGTTTACTTTTTGCATTCCCACTTTGATAAACGGGAAAAGCTTGCCTTGCATGTATGTTTTCTCGGCCTGTGCGTATGCTTTATTGTCTTTTTCCATGGCGTTGTGTCAGTTAAGAAATGCTGTCAGGGGAGATGAAGCCGATGCTGTGAAGTCGCTGGCTTGTGTGCCTAATCCAGCTTCGTAAGCACGTCGTCCGGCTATGATGGCTTCTTTGAATGCAATAGCCATTTCCATCGGGTCGCCTGCCACGGCAATGGCGGTATTCACCAGGCACGCGTCGGCACCCATTTCCATAGCTTCGGCAGCGTGGCTCGGCGCACCGATGCCGGCGTCTATCACAACGGGCACGTTGCTCTGTTCGATAATGATACGCAGGAAGTCACGTGTCTGCAAGCCTTTGTTTGTGCCGATAGGTGCTGCCAGCGGCATGACCGTTGCTGCCCCGGCTTCTTCCAGATGTTTGCAGAGTGTAGGGTCTGCTTGGCAATAAGGAAGTACTACGAACCCCATTTTCACCAATTCTTCGGTTGCTTTCAATGTTTCGGTGGAGTCGGGGAGCAGGTAACGCGGATCGGGATGGATCTCTAATTTCAGCCAGTTCGTGCCAAAGGCTTCTCGTGCCATTTGTGCTGCGAACACCGCTTCTTCTGCCGTACGTACGCCTGAAGTGTTGGGCAAAAGTTGGATGTGTGGATGTACAATGTGTTTTAACATGTCATCTTCCTTGTCATTCAGTTCTATGCGTTTCATGGCTACAGTGACCATCTCCGTCTCTGAAGCCAAGATTGCTTTTTCCATCAGTTGGTTGGAATTGAATTTACCGGTGCCCAAGAACAGGCGTGATTCGAATTCTTTTCCGGCGATTGTCAGTTTTTTCATCTGTTTCATTTTTAATCAATATAAGGCTATTTCCTCAATGATGCGTTTGGTTTCCGTTACGGGATTGGCCGCACGCAAGATGCTTCCGCTTAATGCTATGCCCGTGATTCCTGTCTGCATGATGGAGGGGATATCTTCGAAAGTAATGCCTCCGATGGCGATGACGGGCAAATGTATACCTGTTTCTTTCATGCGGCGTATGATATGGGCATATCCTTCAAGTCCGAGTATGGGGCTGAGATTCTGTTTGGTGGTGGTGAAACGGAACGGTCCGCAACCGATGTAATCGGCACCCGCTTCGTAATGTTCCTGAATGTCTTCGAAGGTGTTTGCCGTGCCTCCGATTAAGAATCCCCCTCCCAATATCCTCCGCGCATCGGCTACAGGCATATCATGTTTTCCCAAATGTACCCCATCTGCATGCAGTTTCTTTGCCAGTTCCACATGGTCGTCAATGATGAAAGTGGCATGGTACTTTTTGCATAACTCCTGCACACGGACGGCTTCTTTTTCTGTTTCTTCGGGAGATGCGCCTTTCATGCGTAGCTGAATCCATTTGCATCCGCCTTCAAGTGCCAATTGTGCCGATTCGAAATAAGTATACCGTTCGGTGTAATGGGTGATAAACTGGAACTGCTTCATGGGGATTATCCTCCGCATGCTGCCCGGATAATGACCAAGCTGTCATTCGGTTGCAAAATCCATTCCGACCATTGTGTACGCGGAACCATACGGTTGTTTACGGATACAGCCACTCCTTGGACAGGAAGTTTCAATTGTTCAGCCAGATTTGCTACGGTGTTACCCGCTGCGGTTTCGGTTTCCTTGTTGTTTACTGTAATTTTCATGTTCCTATTTATTTAATCAAAATAGAAGTAAACCAAAGAGGATACCCGCACGGGTATGTTGTGAAGAATGTTGTTTGAAAAACAATCCCTTCGCCGGTACTAACCGAATCAGGTTCGGAGGGTATAATCTCAGCCCGCAAGGGCACCCCTTTGTCCTACTCTCCGACAAAGATAAAATATATTTTTGAGAAAACCATACGGTTTTC
>CAZAUU010000075.1:0-8706 GCA_964488405.1 uncultured Phocaeicola sp. | reverse complement strand
GTTACCAAAGTTAATATTTTATTCTTTGCTGACACAGTTTAATTTACATCCTCCCAAATTTTATTTTGAGACAGCCTCTGTTTATTGCCAAAATGGTGTTATTCTCCTTTTTCCTTTTCTTTTAGCTTTTCGTCAATAGCTGAAATTTTTTTCTGTACCAGTTCCATGTCCCCTTTCAGACGTTCGATTTTGCGTGTCACTTCAGCTACCAGTGTACTTCCATTTTTCGATGAGGAAGTAAGGAAGCCCAAGTTGTTTTCGTAAGTGTGGATATCGTTTCTCAGTCCTTCATAGGTACGCATCAGCCTTTCTCGGTCGCGATAGAGATTGTCCCCTTTGTTCAGTCCCGACTTGAAATCATTCAGTTTACGTTCGGAAATAGAGATATTCAATTTGTCGAACAGCTTGTCTGCCAGTTTGCGGAATTCATTATAAAGCCGGTCCTTCTCTTTGAATGGCACATGCCCGATACTATTCCATTTTTTGACCAGGCTGCGTGTCTGGTTTAGAGTGTTGTTATCGGTAGTTCCCGAAGCATCGAGTGCTGCCAGTTGCTTGATAATTTCTTCCTTTTTTGCCATGTTCTCCATTTCTTCTGCACGTTGTGAAGACATTGCCTTGTTCTTTTGGTCGAAGAAGTAGTCGCATGCACCGATAAAGCGTTTCCATACGGCATCCGAATGTTTTTTTGCTACAGGCCCGATGGTTTTCCATTCCTTTTGCAATTGGGCAAGTATTTCGGCCGTTCGTTTCCAATCGGTACTGTCTTTCAGCGATTCCGCCTTTTCACACAGTGCTTTTTTCTTTTCCAAGTTTTCCGCCATATTTTCCTTGATTTGTTTGAAAAAAGCGGCTTTCCGTTTGAAGAATTCGTCGCATGCGGCACGGAAACGTTCGAATATCTTCACGTTCATCTTCTGAGGTGCATAGCCAATGGTTTTCCATTTCGCCTGCAAAGCAAGTATTTCCTTGGTTTTGTTCTCCCAATCTGCAAACGTCTTAAAAGTATCGTATTCCATTGATTCTGCGATTTCGCAGATAACGGTCTTTTGATCCAAGTTATTTTGTTCCTTTTCCTTCAGTTTTTCGAAGTATTGCTGGTGGCGGCGGTTCACTATGGTGGAAGCCGCTTTGAAGCGCGCCCATATATTCTCCCGCAAGTCTTTTGCTACCGGGCCGATGTCCCTGAACTCCTGATGCAGTTTTTGCAGCTGGTGGAAAGCAGATACTACATCCGGTTCTTCTGCCAGCTTCTCGGCGGTTTCGCACAAATGTATCTTCTGTTCCAAGTTCTTTTTAAAATCATATTCACGGAACTCGTTGTTCAGCTTCACCATGTCGTAGAATTTTTCGGTATAAAGCTGATAGGTCTTCCATAATTCATTTATTTTGCCTACAGGCACTTGTTTGATTTCATTCCATTCCTGTTGCAACTGTTTGAACTCGTTATAAATCTTGCTTGTGTCTTCTGTAGTCTCGGCCAAAGTTTTCATCTTTTCGAGGATGGCAAGCTTCTTTTGCAAGTTTTGCTCTTTTTCCTGTTCTTGTTCTGCAGCCTTGGCATTCCGTTTCTCTTTGATGGAACCCATGATTTCCTTGAATCTTGTCTCCCACGGGTCAGAAGCAGGGACGAAATCATCCGCATTACCGCCTTTGTCTATAAAAACCTTGCGTGCTGCGTCTTGTTCAGCTTTATGGAGTTTGTAAAATGTTTGTTTTAAAAAGTCGATTTCTTGTTTGTCTGCATTGCAGGCATCTTTGTTGATTTCTGTCAGGCGTGCAACAACCTCCTCTTGTGTTTTCAGAGGTTCGTACATGGCTTTTTCATTTGACTCAACAGTAAGAGCCGAAGCTTCGGGTACATTTTCTGCCGGGGCTTCAGTTAGCGGGCGGTTTGTTTCATTTATTTCCATCGTATATAGGCTTTTGAGAATATCTTGGTATTACACGTTAATAACTACAAATTAAAAGAATAAATTCTGATTTTCATATTTTTTTGATGCTTTTTTTAGGCTTCCCCTTCATTTTTTCTGGTTTGTTTTCATGACAACAACACGGTGATGCCCATATACATCATCATGCCGATAATATCATTTGTAATTGAAATGAACGGTCCGGTCGCTATGGCAGGATCGATTTTCAGCTTTTCAAGTGTCATGGGGACAAGTGTGCCAAATATTGAAGCAAACATGACTACGGCAAATAGGCTGAGGGATACCGAGTAGCTTACTGTGGCATTGGCTCCGAAACGAATGAAATTATAAATATATACCAGCATGGAGATAATGGTAGCATTAATCAGAGCTACAACCGACTCTTTTAAAACTTGTTTGAAAGTATTTCCTGCGTCCAATGAGCTGTTGGCAAGTCCTTGTACTACAAGTGCAGACGATTGTGTCCCCACATTTCCTCCCGTACCTCCGATGAGTGGGATGTAGAGTGCCATTTCAGGATGGGCAGCAAAGGTCGTATCAAAGTTTCCCAAGATTACGGAATTCCCGATTCCGCCCAACATGCCAATCAACAACCAAGGCAGGCGGGCTGTGGTTTGGCGGAATACGTTGTCGTGTGATTCTACATCCTGCGACAAACCGGATGCCAGTTGGTAATCACGTTCCGCATGTTCGCGTACCTCATCCATGACATCATCCACCGTAATGCGTCCCACCAGTCTGCCAATGCTGTCTATTACCGGTAGTGCCACCAGGTCGTACTTTTCGATAACCTGCACCACTTCGTCTAAGGGAGTATCCACATGGACGGAAATCGGATCTTTTTTCATAACATGCTTTACTTTCGACACAGAAGGACTGGTTATCATTTTCTTCAGAGGAAAAACTCCGCGCAGGCGTTCGTCGTCATCTACCACATAGACATAATAGATTTCGTCCATGTATTCTGCCTGGATACGCATTTCTCGCAAACATTCGGGCATGCTCCAATTTTCGTTCACGATGACCATCTCCGTACCCATTAACCCGCCGGCAGTATCTTCATCATATTTCAACAGGTCTACGATGTCGCCTGCCTGTTCTATGTCTTCAATGTGCGAGAGGACTTCTTCCTGTTTGTCTTCGTCCATGTCCCGGATAATGTCGACGGCATCGTCCGAATCCATATAATCTACGAAACGCTTTGCAATGATTTCCGAAGGCAACGGATCGAGCAAGTGTTTACGCGCATCCTCGTCCATCTCAATCAGTACATCGGCTGCTTTTTCGTTGTCCAACAATAAATATATGGACCGGGCTTCTTCGGCATCCAGCTTGTTGCACAGTTCGGCAATGTCGGCAGGATGCAAGCCATTCAGCAATTCATTCAGTTTGTCCGATTCCTTGTTCTCGATCAACTCGGATACTTTTTTGATTTCTTCGCTTTCCATACCTCAAATAATATTATCAGGAAGATTATTTACAGGGATGTGTTTATTCCCGGTTCTGACAATGCTTGCTCTATCCGGTTGGTCAGGCAGACAAATTCCGCTACTGATAACTGTTCCGGACGCTTGTTGAATATTGGGTCAGAGATAAGCGGGTTCCCTTTATCCAGAATAGGGGCGATGGAGTTCCGTAATGTTTTGCGCCTTTGATTGAATGTTGTTTTCACTATCCGTTTAAACAGTTTTTCGTTGCAACCTAAATCAGTAGTCTTGTTGCGTGTCATACGGATTACGGCACTTTTCACTTTCGGGGGAGGGTTGAACACATGTTCGTGTACGGTGAAAAGGTATTCCACTTTATACCACGCTTGTATCAGGATGCTCAAGATACCGTATGTCTTATTCCCCGGGGAGGCAGCTATGCGTTCGGCTACTTCTTTCTGTATCATGCCCGTACAACAGGGAATCAAGTCTTTGTGGTCGAGCATCTTGAAGAATATCTGACTGGAGATGTTATAGGGGTAATTACCAGTTAGAATGAAAGGTTTTCCCCCGAACAGTTGCGACAAGTCCATTTTCAGAAAATCTTCTTCAATGATGGCATTACCCAACTGTGCAAAGTGCCCGCGCAGGTATTCTACCGCTTCAGGATCAAGTTCAACCACTTCCAGTTGTCGTCCCTTCTGCAGCAGGAATTGGGTGAGGACCCCCATGCCGGGACCGACTTCCAATACAGGCAGGTCCGGGCAGATATCGATTGTGTCGGCAATGTCTTGTGCTATTTGTAAGTCTTTCAGGAAATGCTGTCCCAAGGACTTTTTAGGTTTGACTGCTTTCATTCCGCACGTATTTTCTGTAATGATTAGAGATTATTCGGGCAAGATATTTATCTTTGCATTGTGCAAAGGTAAGCATTAATCTTAAATACATAAATAGATTTTGAAACGAACTGGCATAAAAAAACACATCAACAAGCTCTTTCAAGTGGTTTTACCCTTGATTTTGGGTGCCGCCATATTGGTATGGACCTACCACGGATTCGACTTCCGGCTTGTTGGTGAAGTGGTGGAACACGGTATAAATTACGGTTGGATGTTGTTTTCATTGGTTTTCGGTGTGTGGGCACATATATTCCGCGGCTGGAGGTGGAACCTTGCCCTTGCCCCTTTGGGCGAATATCCGAAATTGTCCAATAGCGTATATTCCATTTTTGTGTCGTATGCCGCCAACTTGTTGCTTCCTCGTGTCGGCGAAGTTTCCCGATGTGGCATTCTTGCCAAATTTGACGGGATATCTTTTTCCAAATCATTGGGTACGGTCGTGTCCGAACGGCTGGTTGATACGGTATGTATATCACTGATTACTGTGGCGACATTATTTTTACAATCCGGCATTTTTGCTCGCTTCTTTCGGGTTACAAATACGGACAGGGCTTTTTTTGTCCATCTGTTTGCTTCGACCAATTTTTATATTACCTTGATTTGTATTGCCGCAGCCGTGGTGCTTGGCCTGTGGCTTGTCCGTAACCTGACGGTATTTGCCCGGATGAGGGGATTGATACGGAATGTGTGGGTAGGGTGCCTGTCCATCCGGAAGATGCGTCACCCTTGGTTATATGTGTCATATACCGCAGCTATATGGATTTGCTATTTCCTGCATTTTTATCTGACATTTTATAGTTTCGGATTTACCGCACATTTGGGTTGGATGGCAGGGCTGGTGCTTTTCGTTGTAGGAAGCATTGCCGTGGTTGTACCTACGCCCAATGGGGCCGGACCGTGGCATTTTGCCGTCATTACCATGATGATGATGTATGGTGTCAGCAAGGAAGATGCCGGAATATTTGCCCTTTTGGTGCATGGTATTCAAACCTTTTTATTAATTTTGTTAGGTATTTACGGATTAGTGGCTTTGCCGCTTACAAACAAAACTAAAAACAATAGCCTATGAGTGACATTCTTTCTCTTGCTCCACAAAATGTGTGGAAGCATTTCTATTCATTGACCCAAGTTCCGCGTCCATCGGGACATTTGGAAAAAATTCAGGCATTCTTGTTGGAGTTTGGCAAGAGTGTGGGTGTGGAATCTTTTCAGGATGAGGCGGGTAACATCATTTACCGCAAACCGGCCACTCCGGGAATGGAAAACCGTAAGACGGTAATCCTTCAGGCGCACATGGATATGGTTCCGCAGAAGAACAAGGATGTGCAGCATGATTTCGAAAAAGACCCCATTTGCCCTGTTGCCGAAGATGGCTGGGTGCATGCGACCGGAACTACGTTGGGCGCTGATGATGGTATGGGCGTAGCGGCCATCATGTCGGTCATGGAAGACAAGACGTTGAAACATGGACCTTTGGTTGCTCTGATTACGGCGGATGAAGAGACCGGCATGTATGGTGCTTTCGGCTTGAAACCTGGTGTGATAGAAGGGGACATCCTGCTGAACCTCGATTCGGAAGAAGAAGGGGAACTTTATATTGGCTGCGCCGGGGGAGAGGACCTGACTGCCACTTTGGAATATAAGGAGGAGGAAACCGACCCCGCGGATGTTGCTCTGCGGGTGACACTGAAAGGTTTGCGTGGAGGACACTCCGGCATCCAGATAGGTTGGGGGCACGCCAATGCCAACAAGCTGATGGCTCGTTTCCTTAATCAGGTAATTACGTACGATGAGGCATGCCTCGTGTCATGGGAAGGCGGAAACATGCGTAATGCCATTCCGCGCGATTGTGAAGCGGTAATTACGGTGCCCGAAAGCGAGGTAGATGATGTGATGGCTTTCGTTGCCGAATGTGAACAGTTATGGAGCGATGAATATGCCACCATTGAAGAGGGTATCAGTTTCAAGGCCGATCGGGTAGAGTTGCCGGCTTACATGGTGCCTAAAGAAATCCGCGACAATTTGGTGGATGCTATTTATGCTTGTCCTAACGGAGTGGAACGTTATATCCCTACCATTCCCGATACGGTGGAAACTTCTTCCAATTTAGCTATCGTGGATATAAAAGGGGGAAAGGCGGCCGTCAAGATCCTGACCCGCAGCTCCCGTGATTCGATGAAGGACTATCTCAACACAGCTCTCGAAAGCTGTTTCTCCATGGCGGGAATGCATGTGGAGCGTTCGGGTGGATACTCGGGCTGGGAACCGGATGTTAATTCTCCCATCCTGCGTGCCATGAAAGAAGCTTATCAGGCACAATTCGGCAAGGCTCCCGAAGTAAAGGTAATCCATGCCGGGCTGGAATGCGGCATCATCGGGACGGTCATTCCTGGTTTGGACATGATTTCGTTTGGTCCTACTTTGGTGGCACCCCATACTCCCGAGGAAAAGTGTGAAATCGCATCGGTTTCCAAGTTCTATGATTTTCTGGTGGCTACGTTGGCAAATACGCCTGAAAAGTAAATCATAAAAGCCTCTCCACATCACGCCTTGGCTATTTTCAGGAATTTCTCTATGTCGTTCCGGATCATCTGGTAGAGTGGGGAGTTCTGGTAATTGGTGTTTTTGTGGATGATAAGTTCCACGTTTGTCTGGCTGCGCTGGTATGCGGTCAGCTCGTTCTGGAGTTGCGTATTGTGGCAGGCAAGGTCATGAATCTGCTGTTCGCGTTCCCGGCGCAGGCTGGTACAGACGGGGATAAGGAGGCGCATCACCACATTGTTCATGATGTGGTGCCCTTGGATAAACATATAAGTGTTTTCGGGATGTACACCCAAATGGGTGAACTCTATTTTCATGTCTTCTATTTCCTGCCGGGCTTGCGGGTGGCGGCGTTCCAAGTCATGCAGTTTACGGTTTACTTTCTTCGTCATGTTTTCCAAACAACGTTCGGGATAATGGATGTTGACTTGTTCCAGTCGTACATACGAGCAGAAGTCCATTAGCGAAAACTCCGACAGGTTATGCTTGCGGTAGAACCATACCGACCAGATGAAAAGTGGATAGGCTATCTGCGAGTAGAGTTTCATGAACGAAGGAAAATCTATCAGCAGGTGGTCGTTCAATGTGGCCATGACACACACTTCGTGGAGGCTTTCAGCGTAACAGTGGTAGTTCTCGATGGCATAGGCATACGTCTGAAGAACGTAGGGGCTGTTTATCATGTAGCGCGAGGTCTGGGTACACCCTTGCAGCAAATAATCATAGTCGCTGTCCACACAGGCAATCATGTTTTCGCCCAACTGTTTGCCCAATTGGTTCATCAGCACGCTCTTTTTGCCTTTTGCCAGTGAGGTGCGCGATGGCAACATGACTTCGAAATACCGTTTTTCAGTTTCATATTCGGACAGCAGCGTACGCCAGAAGGAAATATCATCGTAACTTTCCACATAGGCTACGATCCGCTTTCGTGCATGTTTGGGCTTCAGGCTGTTGGCTGCTCCTAAATACAGTGAAGACAAGTTTTCTGCCAGTCTTTTTCCCATGATACAAGGTTTTATCGGGTGGTGATGTCGCTCACTTCGGTCACAGCGTCCAGCCATCCGTTCATGATGACGGCGGGCGAATGGGTGGTCAGGATGATTTGCACGTTCGGGTTCAAAGTACGTATCAAGGAGATAAGCCGTTGTTGCCATTCCACATGCAACGAGATTTCCGGTTCGTCCATGAAAAGGGAGCAATGTCGGTTGTCTTGTACGAGAACGGTGAGCAGGATGACCAGCATCTGTTTTTCTCCCGATGAGAGTTGGTAGGAAGTGAGCGTGTCGCCGTCTTGCTCGAAAAGAATTTCGTTGCTTCTCCGGTTGATTTTCTTGCCGGTATCTCCGAATAGATTATCTATCAGGTCCTGGAATTTCGTTTTCGGTACTGACACCTCGGCTGCCTGTGCCTGCTGTTCCGGTATACCGCTGGTCAGCATTTCGATGATGCGGTTGCCGATGTTCACCTGGTAGTCGAGATAACGTCTTTGCAACAGGTATAGCTGCCAGTCCAATTCTGTCTTTACATTCCGGTTGCCTATCTTTTCGAGCAGTCCCGGATTGATGAGCGGACGGTCAAAACTGCGGATAACGTCGAAATGGATGTAGGTGGCATCTTCGGGCGAGAAAACAAACGATACACCGGCATGAGGGGCGTTGGTGAGTGATCCGCCTTCTAATTCGGTCAGGCTCCGCACGGAATTGTTCAGGATGGTGCTTTTCCCGATACCGTTCACTCCGCTCAAGATGTTGACATCGGCCCGCAAATCCCATGAGATGTTCTTGCGTCCCCACATCCCTTTGATTTCAATTCGTTTGATATAATCTGCTTGCTTCTTCATGTTTATGGCTGTGTGTACTTGCTTTTGTAAAAATACAGAGAATAATGGAATAAATCAACGCTTTT
>CAZAUU010000074.1:0-8729 GCA_964488405.1 uncultured Phocaeicola sp. | reverse complement strand
CAATTTTGAATGCACACGACCGCCTTCTCACGTTAACGCTGGTAAATATTTGATAAAAGTCCTAACGAAACGGGTGCGGGAAGGGGAAAATCTGAAACATTTTTGCGTGCTTTGCACGGATTTTTAGAAAGATACATTATGACGCAGAAAAATCGCAACTCTTATCTCTTTGTATTGATATTGGTCGGGATGTTGGCCGCTTTCGGACCATTTGTGACCGATTTCTATTTGCCGGAACTGGCCACTTATTTTGACGCATCCGCTTCCGTATCACAGCTTAGTCTGACCTTCAGCATGATAGGCTTGGGGGTAGGCCAACTGTTCATCGGGCCGCTGAGTGACAAGTATGGGCGTAAGCGGTTGTTGTTGATATCATTGGTGTTTTTCCTGTTTTCCACATTGGGGTGCGTGCTGGTGTCCGACGTGAGGATATTCCTTCTCTTCCGCCTGTTGCAGGGATTGGCCGGAGCCGGTGGCGTGGTCATCTCGAAGTCCATAGCTACAGACCTTTATGACGACCGTGAGTTGGCACGTTTCTTTTCCATGCTGAGTGCTGTCCAGGGACTGGCTCCCATCTGTGCACCCGTGCTTGGAGGTGTGTTGCTTGAAGTGACCGACTGGCGCGGCATTTTCGATGTGTTGCTCCTTTTGGGGATATTGCTGATTGGGATGCTGTGCTTCTTCCGCGAGTCCTTGTCATCGGCACGCCGGAAGAACACGCCGTTGTGGTCCGTCTTCCGCAGTTATCGTCCCGTGCTGGCCAACCGTGATTTCATGTTCTACGTGTTTGTGCAGTCATCTGCCATGGGCGTGATGTTTGCATACATAGCTGCTTCTCCCTTTATCTTCCAGCAATATTATGGAGTGTCCTCATTGGCTTATAGTGTTTGTTTTGGTATAAATGCGCTTTCCATCATGTTCGGCAGTTTCTTTGTCTGCCGTTTTCGGAGTGTCCAACGTGGCTTGGGAATGGGCAGTGTGGCCTTTTCCCTGATGTGTTTGGGTGTCGGCATGCTGTTGGTGACCGGTGCCGGAGTCGCGATGGTGGAAGGGGCTTTGATTGTGCTGCTGTTCTGCCTGGGCATGATTCTACCCTCCAGCACGACATTGGCGTTGGAGCTGGAACGGGGCAATTCTGGAAGTGCGTCGGCCGTGCTCGGATTCATGCCTTTCCTGTTTGGCGGAATCGTGTCTCCTTTGGCAGGATTGGGCGACATGATTGCCTCTACGGCATCCATCATCGCCGTTTGCGGGGTATGCACGCTGATGTTTGCAGCAACAAGTTGCGGACGCCGGAAACTGACCCGTGTATTCCATCGGGTTGAGAACAGAATGTGACCGGCGTCTTGAGGTTGCTCCCGCAGGTTAGAATTTGCTCCAGTCGGTAAGGCGCATGTCACCTTTCTCCAGGAACACTTGGTGCATACCCAAAGCGGCAGAGAGGCAGTGACTGGTCTGCCCTTTGGTGGAAATCTTCAGATAATCCCACAGTAATTGTTTGTAGTCGGGGTGAGCACAGTTTTCTATTACGACCTGCGCCCGTTCCGCGGGACTTTTCCCGCGCAGGTCGGCGATACCTTGTTCGGTGATGATGACGTTTACCGAGTGCTCGCTGTGGTCCAAGTGCGACACCATGGGCACGATGGAACTGATACATCCGCCTTTTGCCGTAGAGGGGCACGAGAAAATGGAAATATAGGCGCTGCGGGTAAAGTCGCCCGAACCTCCGATGCCGTTCATCATCTTGGTGCCACAGATGTGGGTAGAATTCACATTGCCGTAAATGTCGGCTTCGATAGCGGTATTCATCGAGATAACCCCGATGCGGCGGATTACTTCAGGGCTGTTGGATATTTCCGATGGACGAAGTACCAACTTGTTTGCAAAGAACTCCATGTTCTCGTAAATGTCTTCTAAGCAATCGTTGGTCACGCTGAGCGAACAGGTACTCCCGAACTTGATGCGTCCTTCCTTGATTAAGGTGATGACCGAGTTTTGGATGACTTCCGTGTACATCTCGAAAGGCGGGATACTGGTATCCTTTCCCAATGCGCTCAACACGGCATTGGCTATGTTGCCCACACCCGATTGCAGGGGCAGGAAAGTGGAGGGGATGATGCCCCGTTTCATGTCGGAGGCAAGGAAGTCTGCCACATTCTGCCCGATTTTGTCCGTTATCGGGTCGGGGGCACTGAATTCCCGCGCCTCATCGGGGAGATTGACCTCCACTACACCCACGATTTTCTTCGGGTCTATCTGTATATAAGGTAATCCGATGCGGTCGCTGGGACGGATAATGGGGATGGGACGGCGATGGGGGGGGCGTTCCATCTCGTACAGGTCGTGCATGCCGATGATACGTTTACTGTGTGCGGCATTCAGTTCCACAATGACGCGGTCGGCAAGGCGGGCTATGGTGGGTGTCAGCCCCACTCCGGCAGTGAGGTAAATGCGCCCATCGCCAGTCATCTCGCATGCTTCGATGATGGCCGTGGTGACATGTCCCAGGAAACCGGACCGCAGGCGTTGGGCCACTTGCGAGAGGTGGATGTCGGTATAGCTGATCTCACCGTTGTTCACCGCCTTGCGGAAGTCGGTGTTGGTAGTGTAAGGGGCACGGAACCTGATGGCATGCACCCGTGCCAGCACACCATCGCAGGAGTCACCGGTAGAAGCTCCCGTAATGATTCCGATGCGGAACTTTTCGCCGCGTGCATGTTTCTCTTCGGCCAGTTTTGCCAGTTCGGCGGTCACAGCTTTGGGGCTTCCTGCCGGGGTGAATCCACTCAAGGCGATGATTTCATTGTCCTGTATCAGGCTGGCAGCTTCTGCCGCCGTCATTTTATTGTATTCCATGGTTCAAAATGTATTTATGGGGTTTGATGATTCGATTCGCTCAGTATTTCCGGTTGAATATCTCCGAATAGATAAATGCCTTTCGTGCTTCCGAAGGGGTGGCAAGCCGTATCCGGGTGCACCCTGCAGTACGGGAAGGCATTGGGCGATCCGGCAACGGAGGAGTTGTTGCCGGGCGGATGGAAGCGGACGGACGGGATACAGTTTGTGTTCCCGCCGGACGGGTGACAGTTTCTTTTATCTCCGTCTTTCCCGGTACGTCAACGGGCTTTCCTGCCCTGGACCGCTTTGTCGTCCTCTTTTGTCCTCCTACATAAACGACTATGGCGAAGAAGACCATTATGAAGAGCAAATTGATAATATCTTCCATGTTTGGGTCATATTAAGAATAACAATTCGCCCAAAGATAATATTTTTTTGGCAAAGAAACATAAGAGCTGCTCACTTATTGCGCAATCCGGAATAGATTTATTATCTTTGCATCGGGTCCTTGCTTAAATAATAATACCGCAGGGCCTCATTTTAATGAAAACAACATATAAATAATATGACAAGACAACCTGCGGGAACGGACTTTAAATCCGCGACCGGAAGAGAAACGAAAAAACTATTCATCGAAACGTATGGATGCCAGATGAACGTTGCCGACAGCGAGGTGGTGGCTTCCATCATGCAAATGGCCGGCTATGAACCGTGTGATACGCCGGACGAGGCGGATGCCGTGTTTCTGAACACCTGTTCCATCCGTGACAATGCGGAGCAGAAAGTCCTGAACCGGCTGGAGTTTTTCCATGCTTTGAGAAAAAAACGGAAACACCTCATTGTGGGGGTGTTGGGTTGCATGGCTGAACGGGTCAAGGAAGACTTGATTGAGAACCACCACGTTGATTTGGTGGCGGGACCGGACGCTTACCTCTCACTGCCCGACCTGATTGCTTCTGCAGAGGTAGGGGAAAAGGCTATGAATGTGGAACTTTCCGCTACCGAAACGTACTGTGACGTGGTGCCTTCGCGCATTTGTGGGAACCGCGTGTCGGGATTCGTGTCCATCATGCGCGGATGTGACAACTTCTGCCATTATTGTATCGTGCCCTATACACGCGGGCGGGAACGGAGCCGAGACGTGGCAAGTATCCTCAACGAAGTGAACGACCTCCGGCAGAAGGGTTACAAGGAAGTCACCCTGCTGGGACAGAATGTCAATTCTTACCGTTTTATACAAGACGGGAAAACGGTCACCTTCCCCATGCTGCTCCGCACAGTGGCTGAAACGGTGCCTGACATGCGTGTGCGCTTCACTACCTCACATCCGAAGGACATGAGCGATGAAACCCTGCACGTGATAGCCGAAGTGCCCAACGTGTGCAGGCACATCCATCTGCCTGTGCAGAGCGGAAGTTCACGTATCCTGAAACTGATGAACCGCAAGTACACCCGCGAGTGGTATTTGGATCGGGTGGAGGCAATCCGGCGCATCGTCCCCGATTGCGGGTTGAGCACCGACATTTTCTCCGGTTTCCATTCGGAAACGGAAGAAGACCACCAGATGAGCCTTTCGTTGATGCGTGAATGCGCCTACGACTCCGCCTTCCTGTTCAAATATTCGGAGCGCCCGGGCACGTATGCTTCCAAGCATCTGCCTGATGATGTGCCTGAAGAAGTAAAGATACGCCGCCTGAACGAATTGATCGGGCTGCAAAACCAATTATCGGCGGAAAGCAACGCACGGGACGTGGGAAAGACTTTCGAAGTATTGGTGGAAGGTATTTCCAAGCGTTCGAAAGACCAACTTTCCGGGCGTACGGAGCAGAACAAGATGGTGGTGTTTGACCGGGGGGACTTCCACATTGGAGACCGGGTGAATGTCCGCATCACCGAATCCAGCTCGGCTACGTTGAAAGGTTGTGCCTTGCCGCCCAAGGGAATATGACCGCGCGTTTCATACAGGAATTAACTTAGATAAACAACAACGCAAATTTGAAGGAACAGACACATGAAAAAGAGAATTGCACTCAGTTGGTTATTGGCTGTCTTATGCTGTTTGCCGGCACTTGCTCAGATGCAGGATCCGGTGCATTTCAAGACTGAATGGAAGAACCTTTCGGCAACGGAAGCCGAAATCGTCTTTACAGGAACAATCGATGCAGGCTGGCACGTGTATTCGACCGACTTGGAAGAAGGCGGACCGACTTCCGCCACGTTCAACATCGAAAACATCAAGGGAGCCAAGTTGGTAGGGAAACTGGTTCCGGGTGAAAAGGAAATCCAGAAAATGGATCCCGTCTTCGCCATGGAAGTACGCTACTTTGAAGGAACCGCCAGATTCTCGCAAAAGATACAGCTCACGGGAGGCGACTATCAGGTGACCGGTTATCTGGAATATGGTGCCTGCAACGATGAAAACTGTCTGCCTCCCACCAGCGTGGATTTTTCGTTCAGCGGCAAGACGGAAGGAGCTGCCCCCGCCATGCCTGTCCATGCCCAAGAAAATACTATCCCGGCAGAAACCGCCTTGGTATCTGATACGGTATCTGCTGACAGCGGGCAACTTGTTGCCTCACAACCGGAAGGCACGCCCGACTATTGGAAACCTGTCATCAACGAATTGTCCGACTTCGGCGAAACCAGTCAGGAGGACACGCATTCGTGGGCATACATCTTTTTTGCCGGATTCATTGGAGGACTGCTTGCCCTGTTTACCCCCTGTGTATGGCCCATTATCCCGATGACAGTCAGCTTCTTCCTGAAACGATCGAAAGACCGGAAGAAAGGTATCCGCGATGCGTGGACCTATGGGGCATCCATTGTGGTCATCTATGTGGCACTGGGTCTTGCCATCACCCTTATCTTCGGTGCAAGCGCCCTGAACGCCTTGTCCACCAATGCCATCTTCAATCTCTTCTTTTTCCTGATGCTGGTGGTGTTTGCCGCCTCGTTTTTCGGCGCATTCGAAATCACCCTGCCATCCAAATGGAGCAATGCGGTAGACAGCAAGGCGGAAGCCACCACGGGTTTAATCAGCATTTTCCTCATGGCGTTTACCCTTTCACTGGTATCCTTCTCCTGCACGGGGCCCATCATCGGCTTTTTGCTGGTGGAAGTGTCTACCACAGGTAGTATCATCGCCCCCGCATTGGGAATGTTGGGCTTCGCCATCGCATTGGCACTTCCGTTCACTATCTTCGCCATGTTCCCCTCATGGCTGAAGTCCATGCCAAAATCGGGCGGCTGGATGAATGTCATCAAGGTGGTGTTAGGTTTTCTCGAACTGGCTTTCGCCCTCAAGTTCCTTTCGGTTGCCGACCTGGCATACGGCTGGCATCTGCTGGACCGCGAAACTTTCCTGGCTCTATGGATTGTCATCTTCGGCTTGTTAGGTATATACCTGTTGGGTAAAATCAAATTCCCGCACGATGACGACAGCAATAAGGTCGGGGTGGGGCGCTTCTTCCTTGCCCTCATCTCGTTGGCTTTTGCCATCTACATGGTTCCGGGCTTGTGGGGGGCACCTTTGAAGGCGGTGAGTGCCTTTGCACCTCCCATGCAGACCCAGGACTTTAACCTCTATAAGAACGATGTACATGCCCAGTTCATGGATTTTGATGCAGGCATGGAATACGCCCGCCAGCAAGGTAAACCGGTGATGATCGACTTTACGGGATACGGGTGCGTGAACTGCCGCAAGATGGAACTGGCTGTGTGGACCGATCCCCAGGTAAGCAAACTTCTGACCGAAGACTATGTGCTGATTACTCTTTATGTGGACGAGAAGACAAAATTGCCCGAACCGGTTAAGATTATGGAAAACGGCAAGGAACGCACGTTGCGTACGGTGGGCGACAGGTGGAGTTATTTGCAGCGTTCCAAATTCGGCGCCAATGCCCAGCCGTTCTACGTGTTGATTGACAACGAAGGAAATCCTCTCAACCGGTCATATTCGTATGATGAGGACATTGCCAAATACGTGGACTTCTTGCAAACGGGATTAAGAAACTACAACAACAGGAAGTAGCCTGCCACATGGGATTTTGGACGCACTTGCCTTGAGAGGCATTAGTGCGTCCAAAAAAAGGTTATTCTCCCTGGTTCTTTTCCAACCAATCCAACCGCCTCTGGTCCGGGAGGTGCTTTACTTGAAAATGTTCAAAGATGGCTGTGAACCCTTGCCCGTCAGGGCAAGCGGCCATCAGTCCGACTTGTACGGGTGTGTTGTCTTGCATCCAGGCATTGCGCATCATCGTATAGCTTTCATCATCGAACGAATAATATACCTCAACGGCATCCAGCCGGCGAACCGCCTTTATCCAGATATGGGTTACAGGCTTTTCCAACGTGATAACGCTCCAGTCGGAAGTATGGTGCGTGACGACCGTGCTGAGGTTGTACTTGCCGTCCACGAACTCAATACCCGCCTTGATGTAGTTTTCGTGGTCGATGCGAATCATCAGTCCGGCTTGGTCAAAACGCTCCTTGTAGTTGCCCGTGACTTTCACCTTGGTCTCAAACTCACCCCCGTAGGTGGCATAGTAGAAAGGGGCATCGTCTACTGTGAAACCGTAATGTGACACACGCCAGTAATCGCTTTGCGGTGTGACTGACATGGAGAGGCTGCCCGATTTGATTTCCCATTGTTCAGGTTCGTTGAGCCACTGCATCTTTTCCAATGACTGCGCCATGCCGATGGATGGAAACGCCATCATGAGCAGGCTGAATAATACAGGTCTTGACATCTTGCTTGCTTGTTTGGGGTTTTATCTTGGTTGGTATCCGTAAATGGTAACTTCTTTTGATTACCTTTGCAAATGTAGGGTATCAGGAAAGGATTTGCAATGATTATTAATAATCATTTTTACAACCATGAAGATAGAAAACCGACTGAACAATGAGCTTTTGGGACAAAACTTTGCCGAAGAGCAGCAATGCATGGAGGCATCCGGCAGATACAGGCTGTTTGCCCGAAGCTATGCCTGCGTGGAGAACGCACTGGCCGTGTTGAGCGATATGTATGCCGGTATCAGCCATATTTGTTATGGAGGGTTCGCCCATACGCTCGGGATATCCCAAGGAAGCGGTGAGCAACACATTGGCTCGATATGGGAAAAAGACATATTGGAGCGAATCCATCCGGACGATCTTTACGCCAAATACCTATTGGAGCTACGTTTCTTCCATTTCGTCAGGCATCTTCCCCGAAACAAGCGTGGTGGATACTATCTGGCCGAAAAACTGCGCATGAAGGATATGCAAGACAACTATATTCCCGTGCTGCACCGCATATTCTATTTTTCCGCACCATCCGTGAGCAGCATCCGCTTTGCCTTGTGCCTCTATACGCCCCTGTTGTGTGATGTGCCTGCCGGAGGCTGTGTAATCAATTCCGTCACGGGACAGACGACAGAATTGTGGAAACGCAATGATCCGCATATCCTATCCGAAAGGGAGAAACAGGTGTTGCGCCTGATAGCCCAAGGCATGATGAGCAAACACATCGCCGACACACTCTTCATCAGCATCAATACGGTGAGCCGCCACCGCCACGGAATACTGCAGAAACTGAAAGTGAAGAATTCCATCGAAGCATGCCGGATAGCGAAGGAGCTGGGGATAATATGAACGTTAGGTTTGAAGGCGATGATTTTCTTATGAAAGAGGTTACTTTCCAACCCGATTTCATGAGCCATAGGTGTGCTTATTATAATAGTCTTTTTGTGAAGTGATTTAAACTTTTTGTTTTCGTGAAAGTTTCTTTAGCAGCAAGACTGTGAAGGTTATGTAATTCCATGATTCCCAGTTGGAAGCAGAGGTGCCAAAACCGGTTAAGCATTGTCCTGAAGGTGTCCATCCCCGCTGAATAAGGCTTTCACCGGAAGGAG
>CAZAUU010000073.1:0-8853 GCA_964488405.1 uncultured Phocaeicola sp. | reverse complement strand
AGGATGATTGGCGTTTTGAACAATGTTTAATCTTCAACCGACTGACAAATGCCTTCTATTTCAACCAACAATTCCTGACGGCATATATCCGTAAATAAATAAACTGTAGGAATACCCGGATAACGAGTCTCTACTATCCGGCGAATCTCAGGATAATATGCCCTATCTTTTAGGTAAACCCGCAAATTACACAACGCAAGCGATACAGACGGACAAGAATGTCTTTCCAAATTTTCTTTTGAGATCAATGAAGCTATATTCTCTAAAGTCTGTAAGGCTTGATCCTGTGGAGATAACCTGTTAGTGCTTTCTTCTCCCCTGATAGAAGCCGTGCCCGATATAAAACAAAACATATTGTTTGCAAACCTAACAAGTTTTGCACGCTCAAACTTAGGAGTAGATTTCACCACATTGGGATCAGAATTGACTAATACATGGGCTGAATAAGTATGAGCCGGTACCTGCCACGGGTTGTTTAATGCATACACTCTATTTCCCCCAGTTTTGTTTTTCAACAATATACAACTGACTATTAACCCGTTAAAGCAGGAACCAATGCCTGTTGCCGCCGGATATCCATAGTCCCATTGTCCTTCTTGATAAAATAAAGTGCGTGCATCGTTGTATGCCTGGTAGTTTTGCAGGTTTCCGCGCTCTCCAACAATATTCCCAATATAATTCCATTGACGGACAATGTCGCTGACCACAAAACCCAGATTATCCAAAAGATTTTGAAGCTTGGAAAATATTTCCGCACTTTGCCGGGAAACGGACAATGAAAAATCCGAAGACGGGATTCCTTCCACCCACAACAAATCCTGTTTTTCACTTTCTATATACTGGTAATGGACGGAATCAAAAACATCGCTCGTTATAATTGCATCATCTCCCGTATATTCATATACCTCTACACAAAGGGAACCATCTTCCAACAATAATTCCGGGACAAAAGAAACAGGTATCTCCTTTCCTATTTCGCTATATACGGCTTGCCGTATAGTCCGTAAAGTAGCATGATACGACTCATCGTCACAATCCCCCCAAAAAACCAAGTCCAATACTCGGCTTTTCCGAGTCTGGTTTAATAAAAAATGAACCGCAGACTTTAAACCAGCTACGACAGATACCTGCAAGTAATAAACCTTAATACCCATGATTTTTCTTTAAACAATCACGTTCTTATAATAATGAATGGCAAAGTTACGATAGCTACGTAACATATACAATACCCAAAGATGATGATTTTTTACAAATTTCCAACATAAGGAAAACAGGAGAATCAAACCTTAATTCTCAAAAAAAGAAAAAACAATATATGGATATGTTGAAATTGTATCACTACATAGCATAAAATATGCTTAACTTTGCCATAAACAAATAACCAAACTAATCATCATGAAAATATTGGAACCTTTTATCCCGGCCATGCTTTTAGGAGCCTGTTTTGCCGCTTGCAATTCCCCTCAAGAACAGTTGTCGAATACGCAAAGGACACCTGAGGCCAGCTCCATGCTGGAGACTATCAAAAAACTGCCCCAACAAAATGTATTCATGTTTGGACATCACGATGATCCTGTATACGGTATTGGATGGGACGGGGACGAAAATCGGAGTGATGTGAAAAGCGTATGCGGGGACTATCCTGCCGTCATGTCATTCGATTTGGGACATATCGAGTTGGGTGACAGTGTGAATCTCGACAAAGTACCGTTCGACCGCATCCGCCGTGAGGTTATCGCCCAATACGAACGGGGAGGCATGTCATCTTTCAGCTGGCATGTCAATAACCCGGTCACAGGGAAAGACTCATGGGATGTATCCGACTCTGCCGTTGTACGCTCCATATTACCCGGAGGGACACAACATGATAAGTTCATAGGATGGTTAGACCGTGTGGCCGATTATCTGAACTCCATTCGCACGGCAGACAACACGAAAGTACCCATACTGTTCCGCCCCTGGCACGAACACACGGGAAGCTGGTTCTGGTGGGGACAGAAACTTTGTTCTACCGAAGAATATAAGGCCTTGTGGAGCATGACCTACGACCGGTTGAAGGAAAAAGGCAGCGACCAGGTACTATGGGCATATTCTCCCGGCACCGAGCCGAATGACACAACGGAATACCTGGAACGTTATCCTGGCGACAGTATCATCGACCTTATCGGAGTAGATTCCTACCAATTGGACAAATCTGCATACGAAAGGAACCTCAACCGTTTGTTGCAGATCATGACCCAAATAAGCCGGTCGCACGACAAGGCGATGGCGGTCACCGAAACGGGATACGAAACCATTCCAGACTCTACCTGGTGGACAGAAACCCTGTTGCCCATCATCAGCAAATATCCCGTCAGCTACGTATTGGTATGGCGCAATGCACGCGAAAAGGAGAACCATTATTATGCACCTTACCCCGGACACATCTCGGAGCAGGATTTCGTGAAGTTTTATAATGACCCGAAAACCGTATTCGCAAACGACGTGAAACAATATACAACAGACCCAAAACAATAACAACATTAAGGTATGAACTTATTTGAAGAAAAAGTAAAATCCCTCTTTGTCAAGCATGAGACTTTGATTACCCGGAAAAATGAGCCTGCTGAAGAAGGAAACGGGATTTACACCCGTTACAAATATCCCGTAGTGACCGCCGCACATACGCCCGTGTTCTGGCGATACGACTTGGACGAGAAGACAAATCCGCACTTGATGGAACGTGTTGGCATGAATGCCACCATGAACTCAGGAGCACTCAAATGGAATGGCAAATATGTGTTGGTGGTACGTGTGGAAGGTACGGACCGCAAGTCGTTCTTTGCTGTGGCAGAAAGCCCGAACGGTATCGACAACTTCAGGTTCTGGGATTATCCCATCACCATGCCCGATGATGTGATTCCCGCAACGAACATCTACGACATGCGGGTCACCGTACACGAAGACGGATGGGTTTACGGAGTGTTCTGCGCCGAACGCCATGACAGCAATGCGCCTGTAGGCGACCTGTCATCGGCTACGGCTACGGCGGCTATCGCACGCACCAAAGACCTGAAGACATGGGAACGCCTGCCCGACCTGAAATCGAAGAGCCAACAACGCAACGTGGTCCTGCATCCTGAATTTGTTGATGGCAAATACGCCTTCTATACCCGCCCGCAAGACGGTTTTATCAATGCGGGTAGCGGAGGAGGAATCGGCTGGGCATTAGTGGATGATATCACCCATGCCGAAATAAAAGAAGAAAAAATCATCGACAGCCGTTACTACCACACTATCAAAGAAGTGAAAAACGGCGAAGGACCGCATCCTATCAAAACCCCGGAAGGGTGGTTGCATTTGGCCCACGGTGTGCGCGGATGTGCCGCCGGACTGCGCTATGTATTATATATGTATATGACAGCATTGGACGACCCTTCGCGCCTGATTGCTGAACCAAGCGGATACTTTATGGCACCTGAGGGCGAAGAGCGTGTAGGTGATGTGTCTAACGTATTGTTTTCGAACGGTTGGATTGCCGATGATGACGGTACGGTCTACATCTATTATGCTTCTTCCGATACCCGCATGCATGTGGCGGTATCTACTATCGACAAATTGGTCGACTATTGCCTGAACACACCGAAAGACGGACTATCTACTACGGCTTCGGTCGAAACGCTGAAAAGGCAGATTGACAAGAACCTGAATTTAGGCATCCGGTTTTGACCATGATAAGACTGAAAGAAAAAATCGGTTACGGATTGGGCGACATGGCTTCTTCCATGTTCTGGAAATTGTTCGGAGCCTATCTGATGATATTTTACACAGACGTGTTCGGACTTCCGGCTGCCATGGTCGGAACGATGTTCCTCATCACAAGAGTATGGGATTCGGTATTCGATCCGGTGATAGGTATTATCGCAGACCGCACAAACAGCCGGTGGGGCAAGTTCCGCCCCTACCTGCTGTTTCTTGCCGTCCCGTTCGGCCTGATAGGAATACTGACATTCTACACGCCGCCGTTCGGTGATGCAGGCAAACTGGCATATGCTTACATTACCTATTCATTGATGATGATGGTTTATTCGGGCATCAATGTGCCTTATGCCTCACTATTAGGCGTGATGAGCCCCAATCCCAAAGAGCGTGGGACGCTGTCCACCTTCCGCATGATGTTTGCCTACATCGGCAGTTTCATTGCCCTGCTGCTATTCATGCCCATGGCCAATGCTTTCAGCGGGCACAGTACAGAGCCGGCTGCCCAGCAGCACGGCTGGCTGATGGCGGTGGTGGTGATTGCGGTAATGTGCATGTTGCTGTTTTTGGGTTGTTTCTCGTGGACCAAAGAGCGGGTAAAGCCAATCAATGAAGCAAAAAGCACGTTGAAGGAAGACATACACGACCTGTTCCACAACCGCCCGTGGTGGGTCTTGTTCGGAGCGGGCATTGCCTCGCTGGTATTCAATTCCATCAGAGACGGAGCAGCGGTATATTATTTCAAGTATTTTATCGTAGAGTCAGACTACCATGTCATCTCGTTCTTCGGCATGTCATTCGTGCTAAGCGGGCTTTTCCTTTCAGTAGGACAAATAGCCAACATCATTGGGGTGGTGTTGGCAGCCCCCGTCAGCAACCGGATTGGGAAGAAGAACACCTTCGCCGTTGCCATGCTGATTGCCACCGTATTGAGCATCATCTTTTTCTGGTTTGATAAGAACGACTTGATATGGATATTCTTGTTCCAATGCCTGATCAGCATCTGTGCCGGGAGCATTTTTCCGCTTCTTTGGTCAATGTATGCCGACTGTGCCGATTATTCGGAACTGAACACCGGAAACCGTGCCACCGGACTGATATTCAGTGCTTCCTCTATGAGCCAGAAATTTGGTTGGGCCATCGGAACAGCAATCACCGGTTGGCTTCTCTCCTACTTCGGATTTCATGCGAATGCCGAGCAGAGTGCCGAAACCATCCACGGCATCAAGTTGTTCCTGAGTTGGCTGCCTGCCGCCGCCGCATTCATCTCCATGTTGTTTGTGGCAGGTTATCCGTTAGGCGAGCAGAAGATGAAAGCCATTCTGGAAAAACTGAACAAAAAACGTGCCGGGGAAGCCGTACAAAACTAATTTCCTACAAAAATGGACAAAACGAACAAGTTTACGCAAGACAAAAGCAGACAAATATGCTACCTCCGCAATGAGATGCGTGAAGAACTCGAAAACAACATCCTGCCTTTCTGGATGCACCGGATGACCGATGTTGAACAAGGAGGTTTCTATGGCGAAATCACAGGCGAAGGTGAGCTGAAACCACAGGCACCGAAAGGTGCTATCCTGAACGCACGCATCTTGTGGACCTTCTCTGCAGCTTATCGCCTGTTGAAGAAACCGGAATACCTGGAAACCGCCACACGTGCCAAACGTTACCTTATCGACAACTTTTACGACCACACATACGGAGGTATCTATTGGGAACTCGATTATAAAGGAAACCCCACAGATACGAAAAAACAGATTTATGCAGTAGGCTTTGCTATCTACGGACTGAGTGAGTACACCCGTGCCACCGGTGATGCCGAAGCATTGGAATATGCCCGGAAATTATTCGAAGCCATCGAGCAATACAGTTTCGACCCCGTACGGAACGGATACGTGGAAGCATTGGCACGCGACTGGCGACCGATAGCCGACATGCGCCTGAGCGATAAGGACGAGAACGAAAAGAAAACAATGAACACCCACCTGCATATATTGGAACCGTATACCAATCTGTATCGCGTGTGGAAAGACGAACACCTGAAATGCCAGCTCACCAACCTTATCCGCGTATTCCTCGACCATATCCTTGACCGGGAGAGTGGGCACCTCAACCTTTTCTTTGAAGAAGACTGGACGAACAAGTATCATATATGGTCGTACGGGCATGACATCGAGGCATCCTGGCTACTGCACGAAGCGGCACTGGTATTGGGCGACAAGGCGATACAGGCAGAGGTGGAAGCCATTGTGCCCCGTATAGCCCGTGCTGCCGATGAAGGGTTGAATCCCGATGGGAGCATGATATACGAGATATTCCCCGACAAAGGCGAGAGCGACTGCGAGCTTCACTGGTGGGTACAAGCGGAAAATGTGGTGGGGCACATCAATCTTTTCCAGCACTTCGGCGATGCAGGGGCACTCCAAACGGCATGCTGCTGCTGGGATTTTATCAAAGACCACTTGATAGATCGTATCCAAGGCGAATGGTACTGGAGTATCCTGCCCGATGGCACCGCCAACCGCAAGGAAGACAAGGCTGGATTCTGGAAATGCCCGTACCACAACGGACGCATGTGCATGGAAATCATCGAACGGTTTGATGCATGACCCTATGCCACATTTCCCATCCGATTGTCGCGAAAAAAGTTATTATTTACTTTTGTTGTTTCAAAATAAAATGTAACTTTGCACCGCATTTCAGAAAAGGAAAGTGACAAGCCGAAATAACTCAGTTGGTAGAGTAACTCATTCGTAATGAGTAAGTCGTGGGTTCGAGTCCCACTTTCGGCTCACAGAAAGAATGATTGCAGACACTTACATGAAAGGTGTTTGCAATCATTTTTATTATGCACCTGTTGTTGCAGGGTGCGGTGAAGGACATTCTTTGCATACTCCCCGGCAAGAGACACCGCGTACGCCACTTGCGACATCACCTTACAACAAAGGCAGCGAATTTCGACACGACGGTAGTATTGACTTTACAACACGGTACTTGTTATCGCAATGCGTGTTGTCGCAATAAGGCACCGTCTATGTCGCTGAAATGGATGCATAATTTCAGGCAGGCTCACCACTAACTGTTTATAGCTTTACAAAAGAATCCGATAAAAATAAAATAACCTGCACAAAGGCGGATTACTCCGCCTCGTGCAGGCTTCTGATATAGTCATATAATTTTTTGTAAAAAGGATGACACGTCAAAGTCGGGACATCACCTAAAACAATCAGCTTCATACGGGCACGGGTAATGGCCACGTTCATCCGCCGCAAATCATTCAGGAAACCAATTTGACCTTCCTCATTCGCACGTACCAAACTGATAAGAATAACATCACGTTCCTGTCCCTGAAAGCCATCTACCGTATTGACCGTAATCAATGGACGGAAAGGTTTGAAAAAATCATCCCCTTTGAGCAGCCGACGCAGGTATTGCACCTGCGCCTTATAAGGCGATATCAGTCCCACATCGATGCGCTCATCCAAGAAACGTTCTTTCCCAATATGCAGGATATAGGTTTTCAACTGATTGACAGACAATCTGGCTTCTGCCTTATTAATGCGTCCGTAACTCTCACCCACAAATTCCTCACCGCAATCCATGCCTTCGGTATTGACCCATTCCATCGGCATATCGAAATCAAGAATGTTGCGGTATTTCACTTCGGGAGCAGAACGGAGCATTCCCCCATAAAACCAATCGGACGAAAAACGCATGATAGCATCATTCATCCTGTATTGCAATTTCAGCAAGGATACCGTTTCGGGTTTTTGCCGCACAATGCACTGCATCAACGTATCACCCAATCCTCCGCGAAGGGCCTTGATACTTTTCACCGTAGGCGGAAGTTGACAATGGTCACCGGCCAAAATGACACGATCCGCTTTCCGGATGGCAATCCAGCAGGCGGCTTCCATTGCCTGTGCCGCCTCATCAATAAACAATGTACCGAATTTCTGCCCCATGAGCAGACGATTGGCACTCCCCACCAACGTACAGGCTATCACCCTCGCCTCGGAAAAAAGTGCCCCGTTGATACGGATTTCCAATTCAGTGGCACGGTCTTTCAACGAATTGATTTTCGCACGGACACGATCGCGCCCGTCTGCCTTGTGCAGACTTGCATGCAATTCGCGGACAGCCCTGCGGATGCTCCACAGCTGCGGATAGTCGGGGTGCGACTCGAAACGGCGTTCGTAAGTGAACGAGAGCATTTTGTCATTTACCCGTTTGGGATTGCCGATACGAAGCACATTCACACCCCGGTCCACCAGCTTCTCGCTAATCCAGTCTACCGCCATGTTGCTCTGTGCACATACCAATACCTGGTTTTCACGGTGCAACGTCTCGTAAATGGCTTCTACCAGTGTAGTTGTCTTCCCCGTTCCGGGAGGACCGTGCACGACGGCCACATCCTTGGCATGCAGCACCTTGTTGACAGCATCTTCTTGCGTAGGGTTGAGCCACGGGAAACCAACCGGCTGAAAAGTAAACGTCGAAACAGGACGTGTACCATGGAAGATATCACGAAGCTCTGCCAAGCGGTTGTTTTTGGCATTTATGACTTGTTCCAACGCATCAAACATCAAGCGGTAGCTGGCTTCGTCAAAATACAACTGCACACCCAGCATGTCATTGTCCTGTAGGGAAGCCAATGCCTCGGTGCCAGGCAAAACAACGGCCATACGATCTTCTCCGGCATAGCCCACCATGCCCACGAAAGGCAAGTACGTGAGCTTTCCCAGCACATCTTGAGTAAAGAAGCACACCGGTCGCCCGTATTCAAACAGATGTTCTACATCCCTGTCTTCACGCCGTTCTACCTCCACTACCAACTGGTTCAGGGCATTGTAATAACTTCGTCCGATGTCCAACGGATACCAGCACATCCCGCGCTTGACTTTCCGCCCGACTCCCATCAGGCTGGTCTGCTGCCTGAACTGTTCCTTCTCGTATTCGTACTCCGTTTTCAACAACTCATATTGGTGCCGCAAATATAAAACGGGGGAACGCATCACACTGTTTTCTTCCATATCCGGTTGATTTCGACATGCAAATTTAAATATAAATCACGATTTATATGCCAGTGTTATAAGAAAGCATCAAGACCACCCC
>CAZAUU010000072.1:0-9091 GCA_964488405.1 uncultured Phocaeicola sp. | reverse complement strand
TTTCAGGTGGTAGGCGGGTATGTGGCTATCAATTATTTAATCCGCAAATAAATAGCGCCGGGCATTAGGTACGTACAGGGTGCGGTTGGGGGATTCCAGGGTTTCTGTCTGTAGCTGTGGAAGTCCGCCTCAATCGCTTTTTGTCTGTTTGCCTGTGCGCTGGAAGGCAATGCGTGGAGTGCCGTTGGCAACGTAAATGATGCCGCAGCGCGTAAATCCGTTTTTCAGCAGGAGGTGTTGCATCACCTTATTGTCGGCGTGTGTGTCTGCCCGCAAGTTCGTGGACTTTGTGAGGCACCATGCCACACATGCTGTGAAGATTCCTTTGCAACTCCCATCGGAGGCAATCCGGTGGATAACGCCGTAAGGTGTATCGTCCAGCCAGGCTCCGTCGTTGATGCGGGCATAGCTGGGATCCGGGCCGGATGCGAAGCAAAATGTTCCCCTCACTTTGCCGGTTTCATCTTCGCATACATGACAATGTCCGTTTGCTATTTCTTCGGCAACCAGTTTGCGTTGCGGATAGCCGTCTATCCATTGGTTGGGGTTCCCGTTTGCCCGCATGAAATTCCTTGCATGGTCGAATATCTGCATAAGGCAATCCAAATCTGCAATGCTGGCAGGGCGTATGGTCCAATTCATTTGAATAATGGTTTTGTTTTCTGTGACATAAAATTATAAAAAAGGTGGAATCACCGATCACACGAGTTCCACCTTTTTGCTCATATCACACACAGCGGGTTCTCCTTATTTGAATTCAATAATCAAGGATCGGTTTGCCGGGATTGTGAGGTTCTGGCTGAAATTGATTTTTTCCCCTGTGTTGATGATTGTGCCCTCGTTGGTGTAGCGGGTCAGTGCGTTGTAGTGACGGCTGGGCAATACCTGCTCCTTGTCCGTACTGTTCAGTACAATCATTTCTGTTTTCCCGTGTGTGGTACATGCATACACGTATATTCCTTGTTCAGGAATATGATACTTTACAGTCTTTTTTCCTGTCATAATTGTTTAGTTTTTTTGTTTTTGCACGCTAAATATAGGGCTTTCGGACAGAACAGGGAGAATGGGAATGGTTAAAAATAACGCTTTTTGCAACTTTGGTGATGTAAATCAAGAGCTGATAAAGAATCGAAAGCCATCCGCCGGCATCGATGGACAGGCATTGAATCCTTTGGAAACCTGCCATTCTCTGCCAGCGGATAATTTTTCTGTCATACCATGAAACCCAATAGGATACCGGCAGCAACAGCAGAACCGATTACCCCTGCCACGTTGGGCCCCATGGCGTGCATCAGCAGGTAGTTGCTCGGGTCGTATTCCAGTCCCAGTATCTGTGAAATACGTGCAGAATCGGGCACGGCAGATACACCGGCATTGCCGATAAGCGGGTTGATTTTGTTGTCTTTACGTAATATCAGGTTGAATATCTTCACGAATAGGACACCCGAAGCCGTTGCGATGATAAACGACAATGCGCCTAAGCCGAATATTTTCAGCGAATCTACCGTGAGAAACTCGGAAGCCTGGGTGGAAGCACCCACTGTCAGTCCCAGCAGTATGGTGATGGTGTCAATCAGCGGTCCTCGTGCAGTTTCTGCCAAACGGCGCGTCACGCCGCTTTCTTTCAACAGGTTACCAAAGAACAACATCCCCAGTAGCGGCAGTCCCGATGGTACGAGGAAACACGTCAACAGCAGGCCGACAATGGGGAACATGACTTTTTCCGTATGCGAAACGGCACGGGGGGCTTTCATGTGGATGACCCGTTCTTTCTTTGTGGTCAGCAACCGCATCACGGGGGGTTGTATCACCGGCACCAATGCCATATAGGAATAGGCTGATACCGCAATCGCCCCCATCAGGTTAGGAGCCAGCTTGGACGAAAGGAAAATGGCTGTCGGGCCGTCCGCTCCCCCGATGATACCGATGGAGGCAGCCTGCATCGGGTCGAACCCCCACTTTAATGCAAGCATATACGCACCGAAAATACCGAATTGGGCAGCTGCACCTATCAGCATCAGTTTCGGGTTGGAAATCAGTGCCGAGAAGTCTGTCATGGCACCGATACCGAGGAATATCAAAGGTGGATACCAACCCGAAGTCACTCCTTGGTACAGGATGTTGAGTACCGACCCTTGTTCGTAGATACCGACTTGCAGCCCCGCTTCCATGTTGAAGGGAATGTTTCCTATCAGCATACCGAATCCGATGGGAATGAGCAGCATTGGCTCGAATTCTTTTGCTACGGCAAGGTAGATGAAGAATATTCCCACAACAATCATGATGAAATGCTGGAAGGTCGCATTGTAGAAACCGGTATAGGTCCAGAAATCTGCCAGGTTGCTCTGTAAGAAACTGATGAACTCTCCCATAGTTACTCGATGATTATAAGGTCTGTACCTTCAAGAATAGAATCTCCTTTGCTCACATTGACGGCGGTCACCTTTCCATCACGGTCCGACTTGATGTCGTTTTCCATTTTCATGGCTTCCAATATCAGTAGTGTCTGCCCGCGTTTCACGGTGTCACCTTCCTTTACTTTGATATCGAGAATGACTCCCGGCAAGGGAGACTTGATACCCGATTTGCTGCTTACTACTGCCGGACGGCTTACGGCAGGGGGAGGAGAGGCCGGTGTGGTGGATTCCTTGCGGACAACCGGCCGGATTTTGGGGCTGATGTGTTTTTCCAGTTCTACGGTATATGCCGTGCCATTGACTTCTACATGCACGTGGTTGCCTTCTGTTTCTCCTACGGCAATTTTGTACAGGTTGCCGTTTATTTTATATCTGTATTCTTTCATGATTGATGTCTTTTAGAGGGTTTATTTCTTTTTAGGAATTTCACGCAAGGTATAGATTTTCGAGTTCCACGGCGAGTAACTTCTCTTCACGCGGCTGATGGTGAGGATGGTTTCTTCCACATCGTGCCCGTTGCCCTGTGCTTCGTGCAATGCCAGTGAAATGGCGGCAATCACATCGCCCGGTGCTTCGCCGAACCTGCGTTTCTTTGCTTCTTGTTTGTCGGTGATGTTGTGTGCTTTCATTGCATTGCGCTTGCGCACGGATATTGCAATCTTGCCTACCAGACGGAAACAGAAGTATAGCAGGATGAGTCCGGCGAACACAACGACCATGGCCGTAATCGCCATGCCGATACCTGTTGAGTCGTGTTCCTGGAATTTGTCCATTTTCAGATTGCCTTCCAACGTTTGGTTGTTGGTGCTTGGGGTAACATATTTGGTTTCGCTGTCATCCTTTATTTCCCATGTGTCACTGCCGTCGGTGGTCCGTGCGTACGACTGGTCTGTCTGCAGTGTATGGGCAGGTACCACGACCTGGTCGAGCAGTTTGCGTCCGGAGTCATACAGGCCTATCCAGTTGTCACCGGTCTTACTCAGCACGAAGTTGGTATGGAAAGTGCCTCTGCGCGGGGCACCGTCTGCCCAGAACAGTGCATGCTGGCGTGGGCTGATAGCAGTCTGCACATCTCCTTTCGGAATAAAATAAGAAATGGTGTCTCCGGGTTGGGTGCTCACTTTCAGATAGCATCCCGCCAGGTTCACGCTGTTGTATGAGGTGTTGAATACCTCTATCCATCCGCTGTGCACTCCGTAATCGTCTTCGAAGTTGGTCTTGTTGTCTGTCAGCACTTCATTGATTACTATTTTGCTTTTGCTGTCTGGACGGCTGCATGCGCACAGTGCCGTGAGCAGGATGAGCACGAGAGATATTCCTGTGGTATGTTTGTTCATAAAACGGTCTTGGTTTGAGGGTTAATACTACAAAGGAATATTTCCGTGTTTCTTTGCCGGGTTTGTCAGCTTCTTGGTCTGTAGCTGCTGCAGGGCGCGTATGATGCGGAAACGCGTATTGCGCGGTTCTATCACATCATCAATGTAACCGTATTTCGCGGCATTGTACGGATTGGCAAAAAGCCTGGTGTATTCGGCTTCCTTTTCTGTCATGAATGTTTTCGGGTCGGAAGCCTCTTTGGCTTCCTTGGCATAGAGCACCTCTACGGCACCTGCACCTCCCATGACGGCAATCTCGGCTGTGGGCCATGCATAGTTCATGTCGCCACGCAGCTGCTTGCAGCTCATTACGATATGCGAACCGCCATACGACTTGCGGAGTGTGACGGTTACCTTGGGCACGGTGGCTTCGCCATAGGCATACAGCAGCTTGGCCCCGTGCAGGATGACGGCGTTGTATTCTTGTCCTGTGCCTGGAAGGAAGCCCGGCACATCCACCAAAGATACGATGGGGATGTTGAATGCATCACAGAAACGCACGAAACGGGCGGCCTTGCGTGAAGCATTGCAGTCGAGCACACCGGCAAGGAACTTGGGCTGGTTGGCTACGATGCCTACCGACTGCCCGTTGAAACGGGCAAAACCGATGATGATGTTCTTGGCATAGTCCTGTTGTATTTCCAGGAACTCACTGTTGTCCACAATGGCCCCGACCACTTCATACATGTCGTATGGTTTGTTCGGATTGTCGGGAATGATTTCGTTCAACGAGTCTTCCAACCGGTCTATCGGGTCGGTGCAATCGATGTAGGGAGGTTCTTCAAGGTTGTTTTGCGGGATGTATCCTAACAGTTTGCGGATAAGTGTCAGCCCTTCTTCTTCTGTGGCTGCGGTGAAGTGGGTTACCCCCGAGCGGGTGGAGTGCATGCTGGCGCCCCCTAAGTCTTCTTGTGTGACATCTTCTCCCGTCACGGTTTTCACCACTTTCGGCCCGGTGAGGAACATATACGATGTGCCTTCCATCATCAGGGTGAAATCGGTGAGGGCGGGAGAATATACCGCTCCTCCGGCACAGGGGCCGAAGATGCCTGAAATTTGCGGGATGACACCCGATGCCAAGATGTTGCGCTGGAATATTTCGGCATACCCGGCAAGGGCGTTGATGCCTTCTTGTATGCGTGCGCCGCCGGAGTCGTTCAGCCCGATGACGGGTGCTCCCATTTTCATGGCCATGTCCATCACCTTGCATATCTTTTGCGACATGGTTTCCGACAAAGAGCCTGCAGAAACGGTAAAGTCCTGTGCAAAGACGTACACCAGCCTTCCTTCGATGGTTCCGTATCCTGTCACTACGCCGTCTCCCAGGTATTGTTTCTTTTCCATGTCGAAATTGGTGCAACGATGTTTCACGAACATATCCATTTCCTCGAAACTGCCTTCATCAAGGAGCATTGATATACGTTCGCGTGCCGTATATTTCCCCTTGGCATGTTGTTTCTCGATTGCTTTCTCGCCTCCTCCCAAGCGGGCCTGTGCACGCAGCTCGGTCAATTCTTTTACTTTTTCAAGTTGGTTACTCATGGCATTCGGTTTAAATGTTTTATTTTATTTTTCGCATAATTCAGTCAATACTCCCATTGTCGACTTCGGATGCAGAAAGGCAATCTGCAGGTTTTCCGCACCCCTGCGTGGGGCTTTGTCTATCAGCCGGATGCCTGCCGTTTCTGCTTCGGCCAATGCGTTGGCCACCCCGTCTTCGACGGCAAAGGCCACGTGGTGTACTCCCATGCCGTGTTTTTCGATAAATTTGGCAATGGTGCTGTCCGGGTTTGTAGGTTCCAGCAGTTCGATTTTGGTCTCCCCGCATTTCAGGAAAGCGGTCTTGACCTTCTGGTCTTCTACTGTTTCTATATTATAACAAGTCAGTCCGAGGACTTTTTCATAATACGGAAGGGCCTCTTCGATGCTTTTTACAGCAATGCCCACATGTTCGATGTGTGAAATCTCCATAAATGTTGTTTTTTTAGGGTCTAAAATCTGGTGTCAATGACAACACTGCACAAAGAAAAGAAAAATGTGCTGATAAAAGAAATCTTTCTTGGATTTATTTATAGAAAAACAGATGTCTTTATGGTATTGGATTAGACCAGTCCCTTTAGCGAAAGGAAAAAGAATATACCTGTACCCATCATCAGTATGCCGATGAGACCATAGAACAGGCGGGCACGCCCTCGTCCCGCGTTGGCTACGATAAAACGGGTGTTTTGGGCAGTGAAGAACCACTCCCAGTTGAACAGGGATGCCAGCAGGGCAAGCAGCCCGACTAGGACGAACAGTGCCTGTATAATGTAATGTATGGTCATCCCTTGTACTGCGGTTCTGATTTCAGTATGCGTGATCCGTCTTCCCGTTCTTCGATACAGATTTTCATGGCATCGCCCGGAAGCAATTCGTCAATCAGTTCGGGCCATTCGATAAAACAAAGGGCACCGCTGTAGAAATAGTCTTCGTATCCCATGTCGTACACTTCTTCCGTCTTCTTGATGCGGTAGAAGTCAAAATGGTAAATCAGTTCGCCCGTCGTGTCCGACCGGTATTCGTTGACAATGGCGAAGGTAGGCGAGTTGACTACATCGTTCACTCCCAACTCTTCGCATACGGCCTTGATGAAGGTGGTTTTTCCCACGCCCATTTTCCCGTAGAAGGCGAACACGGTGTTGTCATCCATGGCAGAGATAAATGTTTTTGCCGCTTCTTGGATTTGCCCGATGCTGTTGATTGTAATTTCCATAGCTTATATTTGTGATATGATTATTCGCAAAGTTAATGATTTTTTCCTTTCCTGTACAGGATCTGCCCCCACTTTGCAAAGGCATAAAGCAGGATTGAAACAAAAATGATGGAAGCTCCCGATGGAATCTGGTATTGGTAGGAGAGGAACAGTCCTCCCAAACAGCCGGTGTAACCGATGGCGGCAGAAAGCCAGATGATATTCCGGAAACTGTTGGTAAACAGGTTGGCAGTCATCTGCGGGATTGTGAGCAGCGAGATGGCGAGCACGATGCCCACCATGCGCAGGCAGGCTACGATGGTGAGGGCGATGAACATCGTCAGGGTATATTCGAAGAAGGTGACAGGCATGCGCTGGGAACGGGCGAATTCGCGGTCAAAAGCGATAGTGACAATGGGACGCAGGAAAAGGGTGAAAAATATGGCCAGCATGAGGCTCAGGATACCTAACAACAGGATATCGCCTCGCGTGATGGTTAGGATGTTGCCGAAGAGGAACGAAGACAGGTCGGGCGTGAATCCCGGAGCCAGGAAACTGAAGATGATACCCACTGCCATGCCGAACGTCCAGAACACGGCAATGGCGGAATCTTCGCGCATGTCGCTCCGTTTGCTGAGCCATTCCACACCACATGCCGACAGCACTGAGAACACGGCTGCCGCAAGCACGGGGGAGATTCCCGTATATAACCCGATGCCGATACCTCCGAACGAGGCGTGGGTAATACCGCCGCTGATGAATACCAGCCTGCGCGTCACGATATAGGTGCCGATAATTCCGCAGGCGATGCTGGCAAATAGACTCCCTATCAGGGCATGCCTGAAAAAAGTATATTGGAACAATTCAAGCAAGTTTTCCATAAGTTTTTATAATGGGTTGTTTTTCGGGTATCGCTTTTCGCCCACAATCAGGATCACCTCGTCTTTCAGGTCATCGGGAAGCTCGATACCCCGGAGTTGCAGGCTCTGGCTCCATCCTGCCACATCGTTTTCCTGCATGGTATAGAGTATATGGCGGAACTCTTCGGTTTCTTCCGGCGTATACCGGTCGGATGCACGGCCTTTGAAGCGATCCAGTTCTTCATCATCGTAATATTCTGTTTTCCGGTTTACGGCGGCAAGCAGTACCTCCTTTTCGCACACGGTGTGCTGTCCGCAGCATCCTTCAGGCAGAGCCTTACGCGGAGGTTCTTCTGGTTTGCCTTGTGCCGTTTTCCGGCGGATATTCCATTCGTTGGCGTATCCGGCTGTCAGTCCGGAAAGCACCACGCCAGTCAGTACAATCAGGAGTACCCACATAGTCAGCCTTCCTCCCTGATACTGAAGCCCGCTGTTTGCAGATCTTCCCAATAGTGCGGGTACGACTTGCCCACCACGTGCGGGTCGCGGATGCGCAGGCTATTCAGCATCATGCTGGCGGGGGCGAAAGCCATTGCCATGCGGTGGTCTTCGTAAGTGTCGATGCATGGGTTGGGGTCGGGGGTACAGCGTTCACCGTCCCATGTCAGGATGGCCTCGTCTGTTTCGGTAAGCAGATAACCTAATTTCTTCATTTCGGCTATCAGTGCCGCCATGCGGTCGGTTTCCTTGATTTTCAGGCTTTGCAGGCCACTGAAACGGAAAGGAATGCCGAGCAGGGCACATGTCACGACAAACGTCTGTGCCAGGTCGGGCTGATGTGTAAAGTCATATTCCATCCGCGATACGGGCGTGCCTGCCTTGCGGAGGATTACCTTGTCTGCCCCGTAATGCGTTTCCACACCTAAGCGCGAGAAGAGTTCCGCCACTTTGGAGTCCCCCTGTGGGCTGTTCCCGAACAGTCCCGGCAGTTCCACCCCGACTTCTTTCGTGAGGGCGCAGATTTCGTACCAGTAGGATGCCGCGCTCCAGTCGCTTTCTACGTAGTAAGTGGACGGCGGGCAGTAGGGAACGGGGGATACGCTAAGTCGGTGCATGTCCATCCATCCCGCTTTTGCCCCGAAAGCATGCATCAATTGTAGCGTCAGGTCGATGTACGGACGTGATACCACTTCGCCCGTCAGGGTCAGATCCAAACCTTTTTCCAGCACCGGACCAATCATCAGCAAGGCGGAAATGTATTGCGAACTGACATTGCCGGGCAAGGACACTGTACCTTTTGCCAGCCGCTTGCCCCGGATACGCAGGGGAGGATAGCCCTCTTTTTCCGTGTATTCGATGTCAGCACCCAGGGAGCGCAATGCATTGACTAGGATGCTGATGGGGCGTTGGCGCATGCGGGGCGTGCCGGTGAGGATGTGTGTGCCTTTCCCCGTTGAAAGGAAGGCGGTGAGGAAGCGCATGGCAGTTCCCGCGGCACCGATATCGATGGTCTCGGGCAAGTCGTGCAAGGCACGCACCATGACGCGTGTATCATCGCAGTCGGATAGATTCTCAAGCCTTGCACGCTTTTGCGACAAGGCGTTGATGATAAGGGCACGGTTGCAAATGCTTTTGGATGAAGGCAATTGGATGCGTGTGTGTATCGTGCCGGGTGGGGTTATGAGGATTTGTTTCATGCTGTTTGTT
>CAZAUU010000071.1:0-9155 GCA_964488405.1 uncultured Phocaeicola sp. | reverse complement strand
CAGGTAAATAATGAATTCCTGTTAAGTTTTCAGACCGGATGTGCATGCGATTTAACGGGGAAAATCTTACTAATAATAATTTTTTTGCAAGAAAAAGTTTCATATTATTTGTTTGTTTCAGAAAAGCCTTTACCTTTGCAACCGAAATTGATATTCAAACAAGAGAATTATGGCAACAGATATCCGAATTAACCTTTTGGTCCTGCATTGGGTTCACGTCGTGGCATTGCCGGGAGGTGAGGAAGGTTCGTATAGGTAGTTGCATGTGGATATATGTAGGGAAGCCTTTCTCAATTGGTGAGAAAGGCTTTTTACTTAATGACTAATAGAGGAGGATATATAAAATGATGAAACATCAGTTACGCAGTTCGATGAGCACCGAAGGGAGACGCATGGCAGGAGCGCGTGCCTTGTGGACGGCAAACGGCATGAAGAAGGAAATGATGGGAAAACCGATTGTCGCTGTGGTGAATTCGTTCACCCAGTTTGTTCCGGGGCATACCCATTTGCATGAAATCGGGCAGATGGTAAAAGCGGAAATAGAGAAACTTGGATGCTTTGCTGCCGAATTTAATACCATTGCTATTGACGATGGCATTGCCATGGGGCACGACGGTATGCTGTATTCTTTGCCTTCGCGCGATATCATTGCCGACAGCATTGAATATATGGTCAATGCCCACAAGGCTGATGCAATGGTATGTATCTCGAACTGTGATAAGATTACGCCGGGGATGCTGATGGCTGCTATGAGATTGAATATCCCTACCGTATTTGTTTCCGGCGGGCCGATGGAAGCTGGCGAATGGGCAGGCATGCACCTCGACCTGATTGATGCAATGATCAAGTCGGCGGATACGAGTGTGAGTGATGCTGATGTAGCTGAAATAGAGCGTCATGCTTGTCCGGGATGCGGAAGTTGTTCGGGAATGTTCACTGCCAATTCGATGAATTGTTTGAACGAAGCCATTGGATTGGCTTTGCCGGGTAATGGAACCATTGTGGCAACGCACACCAACCGTAAACGCCTGTTCGAAGACGCATCGAAACTGATTGTGGCAAATGCATACAAATATTATCAGGATGGTGATGACAGCGTATTGCCCCGGAGCATTGCCACACGGGCTGCTTTCCTGAACGCCATGACGCTTGACATTGCCATGGGTGGATCGACCAACACCGTGTTGCACTTGTTGGCGATAGCACATGAAGCGGAAGTTGATTTTTGCATGGACGACATTGACCGGCTGTCGCGCAAGGTGCCTTGTTTGTGCAAGGTGGCTCCCAACACACAAAAATATCATATCCAGGATGTCAACCGTGCCGGAGGTGTCCTGAACATTCTGGCCGAACTAGCGAAAGGAAACTTGTTGGATACTTCGGTACGCCGGGTAGACGGAAGCACACTTGCCGAAGCTATCGAAACTTATGATATATGCAAGGAAAAACCGGGAGCCGAAGCGTTGCGCATTTATGGCAGTGCACCAGGCGGACAGTTCTGCATCCGGTTGGGGGCACAACAGGCAATGTATGACACGTTGGATACTGACCGGACGGAAGGGTGTATCCGCGACTTGCAGCATGCTTATTCGAAAGACGGCGGGCTGGCGGTACTGAAGGGAAACATCGCCCAGGACGGATGTGTGGTGAAGACGGCAGGGGTAGACGAAAGCATCTGGAGATTCTCCGGTCCGGCAAAGGTATTCGACTCGCAGGAAGCAGCTTGCGAAGGTATTTTGGGTGGCAAGGTGGTGAGCGGTGATGTAGTGGTCATCACCCATGAAGGGCCCAAAGGTGGACCGGGTATGCAGGAGATGCTGTATCCTACCTCATACATCAAATCGAAGCATTTGGGTAAAGAATGCGCACTGATTACCGATGGGCGTTTCAGTGGTGGTACATCCGGGCTGAGTATCGGGCATATTTCGCCTGAGGCAGCATCCGGAGGCAATATTGGCAAGGTTGTGGACGGGGATATTGTCGAAATAGATATTCCCAACCGTAGTATTAATGTAAGATTAACTGATGAAGAACTTGCCGCACGTCCGATGGCTTCTTTGACGCGCAGTCGCCAGGTATCCAAGTCACTGAAGGCGTATGCGTCCATGGTCAGTTCGGCAGACAAGGGAGGGGTGAGAATAATTGATTAGTAACAGATTGGCAAGGAAACAAATTGGCGGAACCCGGAGGATTCTCCGGACTATGGTTGAAACCTTGCCTCAAAAGGCAACAGATATGGATGAAGAAAAAATAACAGGTTCGGAGGCATTGATGCGATCGTTGGAGCATGAAGGTGTGAAAACATTGTTCGGTTATCCGGGAGGGGCTATCATGCCGGTATTCGATGCTTTGTATGATCATCGTGATAATCTGAATCACATTTTGGTGCGCCACGAACAAGGGGCGGTACATGCGGCACAAGGTTTTGCCCGTGTGTCGGGTAATGTGGGTGTATGTTTGGTTACCAGTGGGCCGGGAGCCACCAATACAATTACGGGCATTGCCGATGCCATGATAGACAGCACTCCCATAGTGGTGATTGCCGGACAGGTGGGCACTTCATTGCTGGGTACCGATGCTTTTCAGGAAGTGGATTTGGTAGGTGTGACGCAGCCTATCTCGAAGTGGAGTTACCAGATACGCTGTGCCGATGATGTGGCATGGGCTGTATCACGTGCGTTTTACTTGGCACGGAGTGGACGTCCCGGACCGGTGGTGCTTGACTTTGCCAAAAACGCACAGACGGAAAAAACCGATTATCATCCTATGGACGTGGACTTTATCCGCAGTTACGATCCTGATCCGGAAACCGACCCTAAAATGGTGTCTGAAGCAGTGAGGCTGATAAACGAGGCGAAACGTCCGTTTGTCCTGGTAGGTCAGGGGGTGGAATTAGGCAATGCCCAAGCGGAACTGATGGCTTTTGTAGAAAAAGCGGATATGCCCTGCGGATGTACATTGCTGGGACTTTCGGCCTTGCCTTCTGCCCATAGGCTGAACAAGGGTATGCTGGGCATGCACGGCAATCTGGCTCCGAATGTAAAGACGAATGAATGTGATGTGCTGATAGCCATCGGTATGCGTTTTGACGACCGTGTGACAGGGAAGTTGGAAACGTACGCCCGTCAGGCGAAAGTGATACATTTGGATGTGGATCCTTCGGAAATAGGAAAGAATGTCCCGGTGGATGTCCCCATATTAGGAAACTGCAAGCGGACATTGGCTTTGCTGACCGAATTAATCCAACCCCATAAGCATACAGAATGGATAGACAGTTTCAAACCGTATGCCGATAAGGAATATGAAAAGGTCATCCGTCCTGAAGTATATCCAAAGGGAGGCCCCTTGAATATGGGAGAGGTAGTGAATGCCGTAGGTGAGGCCACTCGCCACGAAGCGATTCTGGTGACAGACGTAGGTCAGAACCAGATGATGGCGTGCCGCTATTTCAAACCCGATAGACGGCGCAGCGTTGTTACATCGGGAGGTATGGGTACAATGGGGTTCTGTCTGCCTGCTGCCATAGGGGCTGTTTTCGGTAGTCCCGGGCGTACGGTATGTGCCTTTGTGGGAGACGGAGGCCTGCAAATGACGTTGCAGGAATTGGGTACGGTGATGGAACAGCAAGTACCTGTAAAGCTGATATTGTTGAACAACAATTATCTGGGTAACGTTCGCCAGTGGCAAGCCATGTTCTTCAGCCGTCGCTATTCGTTTACGCCGATGATGAATCCCGATTACATGCAGATAGCTGCCGCCTACGGGATAGAGGGACGTCGGGTATTGGGACGTGCCGAGTTGGAAGATGGTATCCGGCAGATGTTGGACACGGATGGACCATTCCTTTTGGAGGTGTGTGTGGTGGAAGAAGGCAACGTACTCCCGATGACTCCTCCTGGATATTCGGTCAACGACATGTTGCTTGGTTTGGATTGCTGAAACCCATGTCGATTCGCATGCTTGCCACCTAAATAATATTATAAAATTGGAATCAAAATCAAATGGATAACAAGACATTATATACAATTATCGTTCACTCCGAAAACTTTGCCGGCCTATTGAACCAGGTGACGGCTGTCTTTACGCGCCGACAGATCAATATCGAGAGCCTGAACGTGTCGGCTTCTTCCATTAAGGGGGTGCACAAGTACACCATTACTTGCTGGACTACCCCGGATGTCATAGAGAAAGTTGTACGGCAAATAGAAAAGAAAATCGATGTGATACAGGCGCATTATTTCAGTGACAAGGAAATTTTCCAGCGCGAGATTGCCCTGTATAAGGTTTCTACGCCGGAATTCCAATCGAAACCGGAGGCTTCGAAAGTGGTGCGCCGCTACAGTGCTCATGTCGTGGAAGTGAATCCTACGTTCTGCATTGTGGAATTGGTGGGTATGAGCAATGAGATAACTTCACTGTATCAGGAATTGAAGAACCTGAACTGTGTGCTCCAGTTCGTCCGTTCGGGGCGGATTACCATTTCTACCAGTTGTTTTGAACGGGTAAACGAATACTTGGCACACCGTAAAGAACGTTACCTGAGTGAAAAGAAAGACTGATTTCTATATGTAACCCTATGGATTTGAAGAGTAAAATAGGTAGGTATGAGTTTGTGGCGGAACCTTTCCATGTGGATTTTACTGCCCGTCTCACCATGGGAGTGTTGGGAAATCATCTGCTGAATTGTGCCGGCTTTCATGCTGCCGAACGAGGATTCGGCATGGTCGAACTGAATGAGAACCATTACACGTGGGTCTTATCGCGCTTGGCCGTGGAAATGAACAGGATGCCGGAGGTGTACGAAAAGTTTGTTGTCGAAACATGGGTGGAAAATGCGTACCGTCTGTTTACTGATCGTAATTTTGCCATACTCGATATGAAGGGTAATCCTATGGGGTACGCCAGGTCGGTATGGGCGATGATCAGCATGGAAACACGCAAGCCGGCTGACTTGTTTGCCTTGTACGGCGACGGTATTACTGCTTATGTGTGCGACAAAGCATGTCCGATAGCCAAAGCAGGAAGAATAAGGATAGGACAACGGCAACCGGAATGGGTCTACATGGTGAGATACAGTGATATCGACCTAAACGGGCATGTGAACAGTATCAAGTACATCGAGCATATTCTTGACCTGTTTCCATTGAATCTGTTGAAACTAAAGACGTTGCACCGCTTCGAAGTGGCATACGTGGCTGAAAGCCATTACGGTGATACCCTGCACTTCTGTCACGAGAAGAAATCGGAAGACGAATACGATGTGGAAATTCGGAAAAACGGTACCGATACGGTGGTACGCAGCAAATTGATATTCCATTAAATTTAATATTAACTTGGCAGCTCTTCAGGGCTGCAATAAAAGAAAGATTGTGTAATTATGGCAAAAATGAATTTTGGCGGGGTAATTGAAAATGTAGAAACCCGCGAAGAGTTTCCATTGGAAAAGGCGCGTGAAGTATTGAAAGGTGAAACCATAGCGGTCATTGGTTACGGCGTACAGGGTCCGGGACAGTCGTTGAACTTGCGTGACAATGGTTTCAATGTCATCGTAGGACAGCGTCCGGGCAAGACATACGACAAGGCTGTAGCTGACGGATGGGTACCGGGTGAAACCCTGTTTGGCATCGAAGAGGCTTGCGAGCGTGCTACCATCATTGCGCTGTTGCTTTCGGATGCGGCACAGATTGCTTGTTGGCCGACTGTCGAGAAGTATCTTACTGCAGGCAAGGCGTTGTATTTCTCACATGGCTTTGCTATTACGTGGAACGACCGTACCGGTGTAGTTCCTCCGAAAGATGTTGATGTGATTATGGTGGCGCCCAAAGGTTCGGGCACTTCCTTGCGTACCATGTTCTTGGAAGGACGCGGGCTGAACTCTTCGTACGCCATTTACCAGGATGCAACCGGGAAAGCATGGGAACGTGTCATTGCCATGGGTATCGGCATAGGTTCAGGTTATCTGTTCGAAACCACTTTCCAGCGTGAGGCCACTTCCGACCTTACAGGCGAACGCGGTACGCTGATGGGGGCCATCCAGGGACTGTTACTGGCTCAGTATGAAACGCTGCGTGAACACGGACATACACCTTCGGAGGCATTTAATGAAACGGTTGAAGAGCTTACCCAGTCGCTTATGCCTCTGTTTGCGGAAAAAGGCATGGATTGGATGTATGCCAACTGCTCTACTACGGCACAGCGTGGGGCGCTCGACTGGATGGTCCCGTTCCATGATGCGACCAAGCCGGTGTTCGAAAAGCTGTATAAGTCTGTGGCTGATGGACTTGAGGCACAACGCTCTATCGATTCGAACTCACAGCCTGACTACCGTGAGAAGCTGAATGAAGAGCTGAAAGCATTGCGCGAAAGCGAAATGTGGCAGACGGGTGTAGTGGTACGCCAGCTTCGTCCGGAAAATAACTGATTATTTTTCACAACATTGACTTGTAAGGTCTTCCCTTCGTCCTTTCCCGGAAGGACAAAGGGAAGGCCTTTTTTGCTTGGACCTGTTTTTATTGTCCGTCGGAATTCGTACGAAAAAGCTTTGTAGTTTCCCGATAATATGCCTACTTTTGTCCGGAGTAAAACGAGCGGAATGCGTATCACATTCTGTTTGTGAAACTTAAAAGCGGAGAATGGGTATGAAAAAAGGAATATATGTCCATGACCGGTATGCAGGAGCATGGGTGTTGGACAGGGATTACGGCAACAGGCTTATTGAAGTGAAGATGAAACATCGCAGGACAGGTAGCAATGAAGTTAAGGCAATGGCGTGTGGGATGACAGGAGAAACTAACCCATACGGGAGGTGCTGATGGGAAAAGAATCTCCTTGGACATGGGTTCCTACACTCTATTTTGCGGAAGGAATGCCTTATGTTGCCGTCATGACGTTGTCGCTTGTCATGTATAAGCGTATGGGTATTCCGAATACGGAGGTGGCATTGTATACTGGATGGTTGAACCTGCCATGGGTGATTAAGCCTCTGTGGAGTCCGTTTGTCGACTTGATACGTACCAAACGCTGGTGGGTGGTGGCAATGCAACTGCTGGTAGGGGCGGGGTTGGCTGGAATAGCCTTTCTGATTCCCGCACCACACTTTTTCCAGTCCACGCTTGCGTTGTTCTGGCTGGTAGCCTTTGCCTCGGCCACGCACGACATTGCTGCTGACGGTTTCTATATATTGGGATTGACTGCGCACCGGCAGGCACTTTTCGTTGGCATCCGCAGCACATTCTACCGTATTGCCACCATTGCGGGGCAAGGGGGACTGATTATGTTTGCCGGTTATATGGAAAATGCAGGGAAAGGCATCCCTTATGCTTGGAGTATGACTTTCTTTGTACTGTCCGGTCTGTTGCTGGCAATGTTTGCCTATCATGCTTTTATCCTTCCGCGTCCGGAATCCGACTGTGCCGTGTCCCGTGTGTCGGTACGGGGATTGTGGAGTGAGTTCCTTCTTGCTTTCCGTTCGTTTTTCCACAAAGAGGGTATCGTTGCCGCCCTGCTGTTCATGCTGCTTTACCGTTTCCCCGAAGCCCAGTTGGCAAAGATGAGCATCCCTTTTATGCTTGATCCCCTGTCGGAAGGCGGATTAGGAATGACCACCGAACAAATCGGGTTCACACAGGGGACCGTAGGCATCATCGGACTGACAATCGGAGGTATCTTGGGAGGAATCGCTGTGGCACGCCACGGTCTGAAACACTGGCTGTGGACAATGGTATGGGCGATATCACTTCCTGATTTGGTTTATGTGTATCTCAGCTATTTCCCCGAAACAAGTCTGTTTTGGGTGAACGTATGCATCTTTATCGAACAGTTCGGCTACGGTTTTGGCTTTACAGCGTATATGATGTATCTGATATACTTCTCTAAAGGAGCGTACAGCACGGCCCATTATGCCATTTGTACGGCATTCATGGCATTGGGCATGATGCTGCCGGGCATGGCGGCCGGCTGGCTTCAGGAACAGCTGGGTTACCGCTACTTTTTCATTTGGATTATGGGTTGTTGCACTGTGACATTCGCCGTGGCGATGTTGCTGAAAATAGATCCCCGCTTTGGCAAGAAGTAAGTCCGTGCATCTTTAAAACCGGTATTCGGTAGCGGCATCCTGTTCTGTGATCGTACGGATGACCCTGCACGGGTTACCTACCGCCAGGACGTTGGATGGAAGGCTCCGGGTCACTACACTGCCTGCCCCCACTACCGTATTGTCGCCGATGGATACGCCGGGGAGGATGCAGGCTTGTGCGCCTATCCATACGTTATTGCCTATGGTGATGGGGTATGCATATTCCAGACCTTGGTTTCTCCGCTCTTTGTCCAACGGGTGCCCTGCGGTGTAGAACCCGCAACCCGGAGCGACAAAAACATTGTCGCCAAATATGACCTTGGCCTCATCGAGGATGATGCAATTGGTGTTTATGAATACGTTTTCTCCCAATTCGATACGGTAGCCGTAATCGCAGAAGAAAGGGGAAACGATGGTGAATGTCCCTTTGGTCTTGCCGAACAGGCGACGGAAAATGGCATCCCGTTTTTCCGTTTCCGAAGGGCGCAGCCGGTTCACTTCATAAATCAGTTCGGCACAAGCCGCACGTTCACGTCGCAGTTCTTCGTCATAATTGGCATCATATAGCAGGCCTGCCTCCGCCTTCTCTTTCTCGCTTTTCATACTTTTATGGTTTGGAATGTGGCAAAAATACAAAAAAGTTACTACGGGCCTTTGTTTAAGGGACAGATTTTGGTGATAAAAAAAACGGACTCCTTTGTACCGGTTTCCCCAGGCAGCCATTGTTGGACAGAATCAATTCCGGTAAGCCGTATGTAAAGATAAGCAAATTTGTTGCCGGTATTTTCTAAATCTGTTTAATTTTCATCGGCTCTCTTTGAGCTTGTTTCAAGATTTTATAAATTAAAATTCACTCTTTATGAAAATTCGTATAATTATTAGCTATTTGTAAAAATGAAAATACGTGGTATATTATTCGCAATGGGTTTATTGGGCATAAACCTCGTAGCATGGAGTCAATCTGTTTCTTTGTCTACATGGGGAGATCAAGGGAACGGGACCTATATCAACCCGATTTTGAATGCGGATTATTCCGATCCGGATGTGATTCGGGTGGGGGAAAAGTATTATATGGTAGCTT
>CAZAUU010000070.1:0-9179 GCA_964488405.1 uncultured Phocaeicola sp. | reverse complement strand
CGTTCGCCAGCCTCATGGTTTCCCAGATGGCGTTAATCAGTTCGTCGTAACCGGGTTCGTTGGGAGACACCAGCGCGCCCGACAGGTCTTTCTGGAAAATGTCGTTCATAATTATATTTAACTTAGTTGGTTCCATTCTGCTATCTGACAAATCCGAATAATGGCACTTCTGTCCGCCACTGACCATCCATTCCATGCCCATTACGGATCAGGCGACAAGTGCCACCTTCCCAATTTAATTAATACAAAATTAACGACTTTGAGGAAGGGTAACTTTGCCCATCGGCTCAAAACATTTTGCCCTAAAGACCAAGAAACAGACACGAGGAACGGATAAAGATAAAAAGATGTTAAGGGTTCTTCCCGGTTCAGAATAAAATGCGTACATTTGCACGCAATAAAATCTAAACGCATAAAACCTTATGTCATTTATTGCAGATAAAGTTGTAATGGACGGATTGACATACGATGATGTATTGTTAATACCGGCCTATTCGGAAGTATTACCCAAGTCGGTCGACCTCACGACTAAATTTTCACGCAACATTGAATTAAAGATTCCATTTGTAACGGCGGCAATGGATACCGTTACCGAAGCACAGATGGCAATCGCCATTGCCCGTGAAGGGGGTATCGGTGTTATCCACAAGAATATGTCGATTGAAGAACAGGCACGCCAGGTCGCTATCGTAAAACGTGCCGAAAACGGTATGATTTATGACCCGGTGACCATTAAACGCGGTTCTACTGTAAAGGATGCCTTGGACATCATGGCGGAATACAAAATCGGCGGAATCCCGGTGGTAGACGATGAAAATTATCTGGTAGGTATCGTGACCAACCGTGATCTTCGTTTTGAAAGAGATATAACAAAACGCATTGACGAAGTAATGACGAAGGAACATATCGTAACCACATCGCCGGGCATGGATATGGAGACAGCTTCGAATATCCTTCAGGAAAATAAGATAGAGAAACTGCCGGTTGTAGATAAAGACGGCAAATTGGTAGGATTGATTACATACAAAGACATTACCAAAGCAAAAGACAAACCTATGGCCTGTAAAGACCTGAAAGGACGTTTGCGCGTGGCCGCCGGAGTAGGTGTGACCAACGACACATTGCAACGCATAGAGGCTTTGGTGAAGGCAGGCGCCGATGCCATTGTCATTGATACGGCACACGGACATTCAAAATATGTCATTGATAAACTGAAAGAAGCAAAAAAAATGTTCCCCGATATTGATATTGTAGTAGGCAATGTTGCTACGGGTGAAGCTGCAAAAGCATTGGTAGAAGGGGGTGCAGATGCCGTAAAGGTAGGCATCGGCCCGGGTTCAATTTGTACCACCCGTGTAGTGGCGGGTGTGGGAGTTCCCCAACTGAGTGCTGTATATGATGTGGCCAAGGCATTGAAAGGAACAGGTGTGCCACTAATTGCAGACGGGGGACTACGTTATTCAGGTGATGTGGTGAAAGCACTGGCTGCAGGTGGCTATAGTGTCATGATTGGTTCACTGGTTGCCGGGACGGAAGAGTCTCCGGGTGATACAATCATCTTCAACGGGCGTAAATTCAAGTCCTATCGTGGCATGGGTTCGTTGGAAGCAATGGAGAACGGGTCAAAAGACCGTTACTTCCAAAGTACCACCACGGATGTGAAGAAGCTGGTACCGGAAGGCATCTCGGCACGTGTCCCTTACAAAGGTACGTTGTATGAAGTGATTTACCAGTTGGCAGGCGGTTTGCGATCGGGAATGGGATATTGCGGTGCACATAATATTATGGAGTTGCACAATGCAAAATTTACCCGCATCACCAATGCCGGAGTACTGGAAAGTCATCCGCACGATGTGACAATTACCAGCGAAGCCCCCAACTACAGTCGTCCACAATAGGTTTCCTTGTTTTATCTGCCATGATAAAACAAGGGATTCCATCCTGAACAGACAGGACATGAAATATGTGTTAGGAATCGTTTGCCTGCTGGTTTTAGCTGGGAAAGCTTTTGCGAATGAAGAGGAAGTACTGCTGCATATTAACGGAAAATCGGTCACAAAAAGAGAGTTCACACGTTTTTGCCGGATGCAAAAACCAGAAGATAGTTCTTCTGTGGAGGCAGAAGAACTATTTGACCGCTTCCTCTTTTTCCGGTTGAAGGTAGCCGATGCCACACAATGCGGATGGGACACACTCCCTTATTTCAAACACCGCTGCAAGGTAGCGCAAGGGAAAGCCCTGAAAGCATGGATGCTGGATAAGGACAAGATGGACTCTTTGTCTTATTCGCTATACCGGAAGAGCGTGGAACATTACTTGATGAAAGACTGGGTAAAGATGCAGGAGAATTCTATATTGCTCCCCCAAAATGCAACCCGAGGAGAATTGGCCGCCGCATACAACCAAATAGATTCAGTATACAGGAGTTTAAGGCAAGGAGCTCCGCTTGAGACAGAGGCAATATGGTATCCGCTGGCAGGATTGCTCCAGGAATTTTCCAATCATCTGGACGGTTTACGGAAAGGAGAATATTCCGTACCTTTCGTATCCCCCATGGGAGTACACATCATAAAATTAATAGACTACAAGCCGGCAATGAGTTACGAAGAAGCCAGCCCATATCTGTCGGCTTACATAGGGCGGATGGGAAAATGCAATCCCGCCTTGAAGCAGAACGTATATACGCGCTGGCGTGACAATGATTGGGGACATACACCGGAAGGTTTTTATATGCAGGCGATAAAAGACAGTTTGTTAGCTGCATTGTGGGACACACGGCATTCCTTGCTTCCGACGGACAATGAAACAGAATTAGAACATCATTTCGAAACGCATAAAAAGGATTATGTGTGGGAATTTCCCCATTACAAAGGAGCCGTGATTCTCTGTCAGGACAAGAAGACTGCTTCACGCATCCGGAAGCGGCTGAAAAAATTGCCCATGGAACAATGGGAAAAGGCATTCCATACCTGGTTGGAAACATATCCGACAGAAGCCGCCATACAGGTTGGCCTGTTCCAGATTGGAACGAATGCCTACGTGGACAAACTTGCCTTTAATTGCGGCAAACTTCCGCAAGACAGCCGTTATCCGTATGCGTGTGTCATAGGAAAACATCTGAAAAAAGGACCGGAGACATACAAAGATGTGCAAAAACAGGTAGAACAGGATTATCTCCGAACACAGAAAAAACAGCAAGTGGCCGAATTGAAACAGCGTTTTAAAATAGAAATCAGTCAAGACGTTTTAAAAACAGTTAATTATGGAGGCAATATATTGATTAAAACCGTATCTTCGTTTGTTCAATCAGATGGAAACGGCACAGATGAGAAAAGGTAGTTGCGTGGTGATGGGATTGTTTCTCCTGATGGGATGTGGCAAAGCATTCGACCATCGGGGCAAGATGCCGTTGGTAAAAGTAGACGATGCTTTCTTATACAAGGAAGATGTTGATGCTGCATTACCTGTCGGTATCAAAGGAGAGGACAGTATACGGTTTGTGGAGAAATACATCCGCAATTGGGTAGAAGATATCCTGCTTTACCGGAAAGCTGAAGGAAATATCCCCGACAACGCGAAAATAGATGAACAAGTGGCTACGTACCGGCAGGCATTGATTAAGCATGTTTACCAAGAAGAATTGGTCAGGCAAAAATTGACCAGTGAAGTGACTGAGATGGAAATCAGTTCCTATTATCAAGCACACGCGGATTTGTTTCGGGCAGATTGCCCTTACATCCAAGGCATATTCATAAAAATACCTCTCCATACACAAGGGATAGATAAAGTACGAAAATGGTATAAACAAAACACACAGGAGGCTATCGACGGATTGGAAAAGTTCGGAATCGCCCATGCGGTGGGATACGAGTATTTTTACGGACAGTGGCATCCGGTATCCGAATTCGCATCGAAACTTCCGTTGCCCATACTCGATAGAGATGCAGATTATCTGAACCGGAACAAGAATGTGGAGGTGTGTGATACGGCGTTTCATTATTTCCTGCATGTGGAAAAGTTTCTTCCAAAGGGAGAACCACTTCCGTTGGAATATGCAAGGAATGAAATAAAAGAAATGATAATAAACATGAAACGGGTGGAATTTATCAACCGAATGAAAAACGATTTGTACAAAGAAGCTTTAGAGAAAAACAATGTAATTTATTATAATCCAAGTAGCAATGAGTAATTTCAGATTTGTCAAGTATTTTGTATGCCTGTTTTATGCACTGGTAGGTGCCAGCGTATATGGACAGGACAATGTGATAGATGAAGTGGTGTGGGTAGTGGGCGATGAGGCCATTTTGAAATCAGACGTTGAGAACGAACGCCTGAATGCCCAATACGAAAACCGCCACTTCGACGGAGATCCTTATTGTGTTATACCGGAAGAATTAGCTGTACAGAAATTGTTCCTGCACCAGGCGGAATTGGACAGCGTGATGGTTTCCGACCAAGAAGTTATCCAACAAGTGGAGCAGCGTACGGCATGGCTTATTGAACAAATAGGCTCAAGAGAGAAAATGGAAGAATATTACAACAAGACCTACACGCAGATACGCGAAATGCTGCGTGAAAATATCCGCAATGGATTGACGGTACAGCAGATGCAGCAACAGATAGTAGGTGACATCAAGTTGACACCTGCCGAAGTACGAAACTATTTCAGCAAATTGCCCCAGGACAGTATTCCGTTTGTCCCTACCCAAGTAGAAGTGCAGATTATCACGCAGGAACCGAAAATAGCGGAAGAAGAAATCGAACGGGTGAAAGCGCAACTGCGGGAATATGCCGACCGGGTAAACAAGGGCGAAACTTCATTCTCCACCCTTGCACGGTTCTATTCGGAAGACCCCGGAACAGCACGAAGGGGAGGTGAAGGCGGGTTTACGGGACGTGGAGAGTTGGTACCCGAATTTGCCAATGTAGTGTTCAACCTGACCGATACAAAGAAGGTATCCAAAGTGTTTGAAACGGAATTTGGTTTCCATATCGTACAACTGATAGAGAAACGCGGTGACCGTGTGAATTATCGTCACATTCTGTTACGCCCAAAAGTAGATCAAAAAGATATCGATGCTGCATTGGCACGGTTGGACTCCATAGCAGACGATATCCGGAAAAACAAGTTCAGCTTTGACGATGGGGCAACATGGATATCACAGGATAAGGATACGCGGAACAACCATGGATTGCTTGCCAATCCGCAGACCAACACGTCCCGCTTCGAAATGCAACAGCTGGCAGGATTGATTTCACAGGATGTGGCCAAAGTAGTGGAAGACATGCAAATCGGGGAAATATCAAAACCGTTTACAATGATCAATTCGAAGGGAAAACAAATATGTGCCATCGTGAAGCTAAAGAACCGCATTGAGGGGCACAAGGCAACAATAACGGAAGACTACCAGCGCCTGAAAAACATGGTAACCGCCAAGCGCAGCGAAGAAAAGCTCCAACAATGGATTTTAGACAAACAGAAAAACACGTACGTGCGTATCAATCCCAACTGGCGAATATGTGAATTCAAATATCCGGGATGGATTAAGAATTGATACCTGATATCCCTTTATAAGATGCAGAAAAAGAGAACCGGAAGGCATACAGTGGGCGGGCATAGGATACTCCTTGGGGGGGCCTTATGCCTGTCTGTTTTTTGCTTGTTGGCGCAAAATCCCTCAAAACAGTCCCAGGAACGTCCTCAGTCCACAAATGATTCGACAGCCGCAACCGGAAACCCGTCGGCGAAAAGACAACAGCCCAAAAGCAAAGTATATTTGCTCCATTCAGACCTTTTGCGGAAAGACTCGCGACATCCGGACGCCCAAGTGGTGGTAGGAAATGTGGTTTTCCGCCACGACAGTGTATACATGTATTGCGACAGTGCGTATTATTACGACCAGATCAGTTCTTTCCAAGCCTTCAGCAATGTCAAGATGAACCAAGGAGACACCTTGTTCTTATACAGTGACCGCCTGTACTATGACGGCAATACGCAGATAGCTGAGGCACGTATGAATGTACGTATGGAAGATCAGAACACCACTTTGCTGACAGACAGCCTGAATTATGACCGGATTTATAACTTGGGGTATTTTTTCAATGGAGGCACATTGATAGACGAAGAAAACGTACTGACTTCTGACTGGGGAGAATATAATCCAAGCACGAAACAGTCGGTATTCAATTATGACGTGCAGTTGGTTAATCCGCAGTTTACATTAATGTCCGACACACTGGAATACAATACAGCCACCAAAATCGCCAATATCGTCGGGCCTACAGATATTGACAGCGACAATAGCACCATCTATTCGGAACTGGGAACCTATAACACACTGACAGGCAAGGCGCACCTGTATAACCGTTCAATACTGACAAGCGATGGGAAGCAACTGACAGGAGACACACTATTTTACGACCGCGATACCGGAATAGGCGAAGCTTTCAGCAATATGGTCATGACAGACACCCTCAATAAAAATATGATGACAGGCGAATATGGCTATTACAACGAAAAAACAAAATTTGCCTTTGCCACCGACAGGGCGGTAGGTATTGACTATTCACAAGGAGACAGCCTGTTCCTGCACGGCGATACACTGATGATGTGTACTTTCCATTTGGATACAGACTCCATGTTCCGCGAAATGCAAGCATTTCATAAGGTGCGTTTTTACCGGACTGACGTACAGGGAGTAGCCGATTCATTGGTATTCTCATCGAAGGACAGCTGCCTTACCATGTACGAAGACCCGATACTTTGGAATGAGAACCAGCAGCTGGTGGGCGAGAAGATTCTTATTTACATGAACGACAGCACCATCGATTGGGCGCATATCATCAACCAAGCGTTGTCGGTGGAAGAACTCGATTCAACCATGTACAATCAGGTGGCAGGTAAGGAGATGAAGGCATATTTCCGCAACCGGCAAATGTATAAAAGCGAAGCAATTGGTTCGGTGCGCCTGGTATATTACCCAATGGACTCCGACAGCACACTAATCGGCATGAATGTTTCCGAAACCAGTAAATTGGAAATTTATTTAGAAAACCAGAAAGTGGAACGGATGGTGATGAGTCCGCAATCGAACGGAACTTTGTATCCGATGACGCAGATTCCAAAAGGACAAGACAAACTGGAAAATTTTGTATGGTTCGATTACATACGCCCACTGGACAAGACAGATATATTCAACTGGCGGAGCAAACGGGCAGAAGACCGGTTGAAGAAAAATATACGTGGCCCGGTGGAATTACCGAACCAACATCTGTTTGATAATACAAATAAAGAAAAAAAGGAAGATCAGAGCCATGAGTGATGTAATACGTTTGTTACCCGATTCCGTAGCCAATCAGATTGCGGCGGGAGAAGTGATACAACGTCCGGCATCGGTAGTAAAGGAACTGGTAGAAAACGCGGTAGATGCCGGGGCGCACCACATTGATGTTTTGATTACAGACGCCGGAAAGACGTGCATCCAAGTCATCGATGATGGAAAGGGCATGTCGGAAACTGATGCCCGTTTGGCTTTCGAGCGCCATGCTACTTCAAAAATACGTCAGGCTTCCGACTTGTTCGCCTTGCACACCATGGGATTCCGTGGCGAAGCGTTGGCCTCCATTGCCGCAGTGGCACAAGTAGAATTGCGCACCTGCCAGGAAGGGGATACTCTCGGCACACAACTGCTCATTGCAGGATCGAAAGTAGAAAGACAAGAGGCAACAGCCTGCCCGCAGGGAAGCAATTTCTCGGTAAAGAATCTCTTTTATAATGTACCGGCACGACGTAAGTTCCTGAAGTCGAACCAGACGGAGCTGAGCAATATCTTGACCGAATTCGAACGCATTGCTTTGGTGAATCCGGAAATCTCGTTCACTTTGAGCCACAACGGGACAGAAATACTGAACCTCCCAGCCATTCAGCTGAGGCAACGTGTCATGGGCGTTTTCGGCAAGAAAATGAATCAAGAACTGCTCCCGTTTGATATTACAACCAGCATGGTACGTATTCACGGGTTCATAGGCAAACCTGAAACCGCCCGTAAAAAAGGAGCACGTCAGTTTTTCTTTACAAACGGGCGTTACATGCGCCACCCGTATTTTCATAAAGCCATTGTCGATGCTTATGAACACCTGATACCCATAGGCGAACAGGTTTCTTATTTTATCTACTTTGACATAGATCCAGCATATATCGATGTCAACATCCATCCTACCAAAACTGAAATCAAATTCGAAAACGAACAGGCCGTGTGGCAAATTCTGTCGGCTGCGGTAAAAGAAACATTGGGACGCTTCAATGCCGTGCCCTCCATTGATTTTGACACGGAAGGTATGCCGGATATACCAGTCCCCGAACCGAATTTACAAAAAGAAATCGTACCACCCTCCATATCGTACGACCCTTCCTACAATCCGTTCAATGTATCGCCCACAACATATCCTCCATCGTATTCACCTGCCTCATCGCATCAGAAATACACAAAATGGGAACCTTTGTTCAACGGACTGGAGAAAAAAGATAACAACGTGGACAGGATGTGGAAAGAAGAGGAAGCGACAGACACATCACCGGCTTTATTCGACGGGCATCCGGATGAGGCAGCAAAAGAGAAAGTGACACAACATTACCAATATAAAGGAAGCTATATACTGACTTCTGTCAAGTCCGGCCTGATGATAATAGACCAACAACGGGCGCATGTCTGTATTTCGTATAACCGTTACATGCGCCAAATAGCCGACCATCACCATGTATCGCAACGTCTGCTGTTCCCGGAAATGGTGCATTTTTCTCCCTCGGAAGTGCCCATGCTCGAGGGAATCATGGGCGATTTGAATGCATTGGGGTTCGATTTGAGCAACTTAGGTGGTGGTTCATATGCCATAAATGGAGTACCGGCAGGTATAGAAGGGCTGAATCCGGAAAAGTTGGTTACGGATCTGGTAAATACGGCTATGGAAAAAGGAGGCGGTGTAAAGGAGGAAATACAGGCCATCTTGGCACTTTCATTAGCAAAGGCATCAGCAATTGTCCCAGGACAGGTGCTGACGGCAGAAGAAATGAGTAATCTGGTAGACAGCCTTTTTGCCCTTCCTACTCCCAACTATACTCCTGACGGTAAAACGGTACTTGCCGTATTGAAAGAAGAGGAGATAGAAAAATTATTCAAATA
>CAZAUU010000069.1:0-9563 GCA_964488405.1 uncultured Phocaeicola sp. | reverse complement strand
GTTTGAGTTTTTCGAACGGCCGCAGAAAGACCTTGAGGGACAAAATAGGGACGAAGAGAAGACCAAAAAAATGTAAAAATTATGGGCACAGGTGGATGCCTGTGCCCATAAAAAACAGCGAAAAGAATACCTGCCGCCCCTCGAAAGGGAATCGGATTGCAGGATTATTTCTTTTTTCTTTGCATGATGCGGATCAGATTGGAGGCGCCTCCAAAGGGAAGGTACGTGTTTTCCAGACGAGTGCCTACCAACTTTTGCATCATCAGGATGCGTGCCGTGGCATACACATCGGTCAGTACCGCTTCGATGAAGCCGTTGGGGAACCTATATTGGTGCGTTCCCTGTTGCGGGTTGGTCGTATGCTCCAGGTCACTGAGGCTGTTCACTTCGAGTGTATAACGGAAACTCAGGGCCACGGCGATTTCTTTTTCAGCCGTCGCATAGGCCACACGCGCCGTAATGGTCAGCAGGTTCTTTTTTATATCAGAGAGCAACTCAAAACCCATCTGCGGAGTTAAAGCTTTGGACGCATCGGCCAAAATTTCATCATTGCGTGTAAAGCCGTCTTCAGCTATTCTTCTGAGGCTGACATGTAATTCATTTTTCATATAATCGAATTGGGATTATTAATAATAACAGCACAAATGTATATAAAAAGTAGCAATTGGCTACAGGTTTGGCTGTAATTTTTTTATTCTTGTCCGGCATCCCGGGAGCTTAAAGGGGAAGTGTGGGAAGGCTGTCTACCGCCTGCTGTTTCTGCTGGTCGACGATGTGGATGTATTTTTCGGTATGGCGGGTGCTGGAGTGTCCCGCCAGTGAGGCAGCCGTCTTGATGTTGGCACCGCGTGCCATGATCTGGGTAATGAAAGTGTGACGTGCACAGTGGAACGAGATGTGCTTGCGGAGCCCTGCATGTACCGTCCATTCGTTGAGCACGCGCAGGCTGTACGAATGGGAAGGGAGCCTGAACACCAATTCATCGGGGGTTCCCTGGTATACCTGCAACAGCCGCATGGCATTCACGTTCAGATGGAGGTGAAGAATGGAGGTCTGCGAATGTCCCGCCACTTTCTTCTGGACAATGACGAGACGTTTTTGTGCAAAGTCGATGTTCTTGTAGCGCAAGTCCTGTATGTCGCACCAGCGTAGCCCGCTCTGGCACGAGAACAGGAACGCCCGCTTCACCTCCGGATTACGGCAGGGGGTGAGGGCAAGGTTGACCAGTTCCTTGACCGATAGGATTTCCTTTGTCACATCGTTGCACAGCGACAGGCGGATTCCCTTGGCAGGATTGGAAGGCATCAGGTTTTCCTCCACACAATAGTCGAGACACATCTTGAATTTCTTGAAATAATTGGTCGAGGTGTTACCCCGCAGTTTGTCCTGCAGGTAGTAGAGGAAGTTGGCGCAGAAGCTGTGGGTGATTTCCGACAAAGGCAGGGGAGGGGCATGGAAATGCTGCAGGTAGGAGAACACGCCCTGCAGCATGCGGATGTCTTTCCTCCGGTAGTGCTTGAGGTAGTTTTCGCACACCCGGAAAAAGTCGGTGGTGCAGTCTGTTTCGTGGCAGCCGTCGGCCTGTGACGTGGGAGGAAGCTGCCCCCAGTACTGCTTGTGCAGGTATTCCACTTCGCGCTGGGCACGCAGTAGCCGCGCCAGCTGTAGTTTGGCACGGTTTATCTGGCGTGCTTCCTTGTTTTTCGGGGCATCCAGGGTGATGCCTAAAGCCTCCTTGTGGCGTTTCCCTTCGATGTTGCAGTCGAGGTAGAGCGAGAAACGCCCCCGTTTCAGTTTTCTTTTTAATAATACGATTCCCATAGTTTGATGTTAAATAGAGGTTAAATAAATGAATAAAAAAAGGGTGTGCCTGTCGGCACACCCCCTTACGATTTGCAATGATTTTTTTATTCTGTGATACAGATAGCCACACGGTTTTCTTCCATCGTGGAGAACGGCTGTACGCTGTCCCCCTTGTAGTCTACGGTGATACGGTCGGCTGCAATGCCCTCGGCCTTCAGCGCCTCTGCCACCGCCTCGGCACGTTTCTTAGACAGTTTGCTGTTGTAGCTTGCCGTACCGGTCTGCTTGTCGGCATAGCCGCATATCGACACCTTGGCATTGGCATGCTCCTTCATGTAAGCGATAAGGGCATTGACCTTGCCGGTTTCCGAGTTGCGGATTTCCGCAGAATTGATGGAGAAGAATACATTCTGCTTCATCGGCACAGGCTGGGGTTTAGGCGGCTGCTGCGGAGCCGGTTGTTCCTTTTTCTCCTCTACAGGTCTCGGAGCCGGTGCAGGAGGAGCCGGTTCGTAATAGACGGGTTCGGTCTTGGTGTAGGTCTTGCCAAACTTGAATGTGAAACCCGCCAAGGCATTGAACTGCCAGTCGGAGTTGCCTGCCTTCTTTGAGTTGTATTTATCCGACATCGTGTTGGCATTTACCTCGATGTTGAAGAATACATGGTCGCTGATGCGCAGGTTGGTGCCCAGACCGAAACGTCCCACCACGTTCACCTTGCTGTCGCGCCACAGGTATGCCAACTCATATCCCGCATCGCCCAGTGCAACGGCTTCATCGTTATTGAAGGCCCCGTTCACGCCGATGCCCGCAAACAGGTATCCGTTGAAGAAGCGTTTTGGGTTATAGTGGCAGAACAGGTTGCTCAGGTCGAGGGTCACATCCACGTTTCCCTGCAGATAATTGTATTTGTAAATCGTCTTAGGGTTGACCCATGCACCTTTGGCTTCCCATCCGCTCAGCCCGGCGCGGAGTCCCCACAACGGGGTAAACTGGTAGCCGGCGTTTAATGCTGCTGCCGGAGAAATCAGGTCTCCGAAGTCTGCTTCGCCCAATGTATAGGAAACTCCCCCGTTTACCTGCAAGAACCAGTGCGGATGGAATTCCACCTTCCCTTCCTCTTTGATTTGGCGCGTTTCTGTGTTACCCGTTTGGGCAAACGCCGCGACCGTACTTAATCCCAGCACGATAGCGGCAAGGTTTTTTCTTAGTCTCATAAGCATTTGTCTTTAATTAAAAAAAATGTTACTTAACAGTGGCAAAGGTAAAGAAAAATAAGTCACTTTGTATTTATTTCGTAATTTATTTTCCAAATTCCTGGAATTTCCTCTCTACCGCCGGCCTGTTTGCTGTTTTTTCGGCAGGCATCCCGATGTGCCGCTGCGGGGCGATGAATCCTCCCCCTATGATGCGGTTGCCGTTGTAGAACACCGCCGACTGTCCCGGCGTGATTGCCGAGGCTTCAGCATCGAAGTGCACCAGCACGCTCCCGTCTGCCAGTCCGGCAATCCGGCAGGGGATGGGACGGCTACGGTAACGGATGCGGACAGACAGGTCCGGGCAGGCAAGCAGTTCGTCCCAGTCGGGCGCATTCACCCCCTCCACCAGCATGCAGTCCGCTTTCAGCTGGTCAGCATCGCCCAGCACCACCGTGTTTTCTTCGGGGTCGATTTCCGTCACATAGGCCGGTTGCCCCAGGGCTATCCCCAGTCCCCTCCGCTGGCCGATAGTGTAATAGGCAAAACCCTTGTGCCGCCCCAGCCGCGTCCCCTTGCTGTCTACGAACCACCCCGGACCAATCTTTTCGTCTATGTCCGGACAGTGCTTGCGCAGGAAGTCGCGGTAGTCCTTGTCGATAAAGCAGATTTCCATGCTCTCCCCGCCGCGTGCCTTCGCCTCGAAGCCCTTGGAGGCAAGGTAGGCGCGGACGGATGCCTTGGTCATCCCTCCCAGCGGAAACAGCATGCGCCGCAGTATCTCCTGCGGCAGTTTCCAGAGAAAGTACGACTGGTCTTTCACCGGGTCGTCTCCCGCCACAATGTAGCGTAGCCCGTTTCGGTCTTCCAACCGACAGTAGTGCCCCGTGGCAATCCACCGGCAGTCCGTACGGTCTGCCCATTCGCAGAGGATACGCTCCTTGAAAAGCGGGTTGCATAGCACGCACGGGTTCGGTGTGCGCCCCCGCATGTATTCATCGATGAAATATTGCACAATGACGCGCCTGAATTCCTCACGCACATCTGCCACATGGTGCTCCATGCCCAACCGTGCGGCCACGGCCTGTGCCTCAATCACTTCGTCGGGCTGCTCCTGTCCGGGCAACGAAAAGTGCGAGGGTAAGTCCCATGTGCGCATGGTAACCCCTACCACTTCGTAGCCCTGTTCCTGCAGCATGATGCATGCGGCAGAACTGTCTATGCCCCCGCTCATGCCTACCAATACTCGTTTCTCTTTCATTTTATCCACATGCATTCTAATTCTACAAAAGTAGAAAATAATCCGAATAACTGCATCCTTTTCGAACTAAAGTCCAGAGCATTCTTGAAATAATATCACTAACTTTGCGCCGGATTACGGACAGCCATTATGGAAGAACAGTTTGACATACGCGATTATCACCCCACAGGAAAGGAACGCGACTTTGAAAATGCGCTGCGCCCCTTGCGGTTCGAGGACTTCAGCGGACAGGACAAGGTGGTGGACAACCTGCGCATCTTTGTGAAGGCGGCGCGCCTGCGTGCCGAGGCCCTCGACCATGTGCTGCTGCACGGGCCACCGGGACTGGGGAAAACCACGCTGAGCAACATCATCGCCAACGAGCTGGGCGTGGGGTTCCGCGTGACATCCGGCCCCGTGCTCGACAAGCCGGGCGATCTGGCAGGCGTGCTCACCAGTCTGGAGTCGAACGATGTGCTGTTTATCGATGAGATACACCGCCTCAGCCCCGTGGTGGAGGAGTACCTGTATTCGGCGATGGAGGATTACCGTATCGACATCATGATCGACAAAGGGCCTTCGGCACGGAGCATCCAGATAGGGCTGAACCCCTTTACGCTGGTGGGAGCGACCACGCGCAGCGGCCTGCTGACAGCCCCGTTGCGGGCACGTTTCGGTATCAACCTGCACTTGGAATATTACGAGGACAGCACGTTGGCGAAGATTGTCTTGCGGTCGGCAGGCATCTTGGGCGTGCCCTGCGACGCGGACGCGGCAGACGAAATCGCTTCGCGTAGCCGGGGGACACCCCGTATTGCCAATGCGCTGCTGAGGCGTGTGCGCGACTTCGCCCAGGTGAAAGGCTCCGGGCGGATTGACATCCGCATCGCACGCTTCGCATTGGAGGCGCTGAACATAGACCGCTACGGGCTGGACGAGATAGACAACAAGATACTCTGCACCCTGATAGACAAGTTCAAGGGCGGTCCCGTGGGACTTACCACCATCGCTACGGCATTGGGGGAAGATCCGGGTACGTTGGAAGAGGTGTACGAACCGTTCCTGATAAAGGAAGGCTTCCTGAAACGCACGCCGCGCGGGCGTGAGGTAACCGAACTGGCTTACCGCCATCTGGGCAGGGACATCTTCAGACCGGACAAAACCTTATTCGACTGAATCCATGGCAGGACTGAAATCTTTGGCAAAAGACACCGCCATCTATGGGCTGAGCAGCATCGTGGGGCGTTTTCTGAACTACCTGCTGGTACCCCTCTATACGGCAGTCATCCCGGCGGCATCGGGCGGCTACGGCGTGGTGTCCAATGTGTATGCCTATACGGCACTGATCCTGGTGCTGCTCACCTTCGGCATGGAAACGGGTTTTTTCCGTTTCGCCAACAAGGCGGATGCCGACCCCCTGCGGGTGTATGCCAACGCCCTGCTTTTTGTAGGTGGGCTGTCGGCAGCATTTGTGGTGTTGTGCCTCACATTCCTGCATCCGCTGGCGGCGTTCCTTGAATACCCCGACCACCCCGACTACATTGCCATGATGGTGATTGTGGTGGCACTCGACTCGTTCCAGTGCATCCCCTTCGCTTACCTGCGTTTCCGCAAGAGGGCGGTCAAGTTTGCGGGCATCAAGCTGTTCGGTATTGTGGGCAACATCGGGCTGAACCTTTTCTTCCTGCTGCTTTGCCCCTTCCTCCATGCCCATGTGCCCCAGGCGGTGGACTGGTTTTACCGGCCGGACTACCTGGTAGGCTACATATTTGTGTCCAACCTCATCATGTCTGCCGTGCAGTTGTTTTTTTTCATCCCCGAATTGCGGGGGCTTCCGTACCGTGTAGACAGGCGGCTGATGCGGCAGATGGTTTCGTACTCTTTTCCCATACTGGTGTTCGGCTTGGTGGGTATCCTCAACCAGACGGTAGACAAAATGATTTATCCCTTTCTCTTCGAAGACCGGCAGGAAGGGCTGGTGCAGTTGGGCATCTACAGCGCGGCGAGCAAGGTAGCGTTGGTCATGGCGATGTTCACACAGGCGTTCCGCTACGCCTACGAGCCTTTCGTCTTCGGCAAGGACAGGGAGGGTGACAACCGGCCAATGTATGCGGCGGCAATGAAGTATTTCTTCATTTTTTCTCTTCTCGCATTCCTTGCGGTAATGTATTATATGGACATCCTGCGTTACCTGGTGGCTCCCGATTACTGGGAAGGGTTGCGCGTGGTGGCGGTCGTCATGGTAGCCGAGATATTCAAGGGCATTTATTTCAACCTCTCCTTCTGGTACAAGCTGACTGATGAAACGCAGTGGGGGGCCTGGTTCTCCCTTATAGGCTGCGCCGTCATCCTGGTGCTGAATGTCTGGCTGGTACCCGTTTACGGCTATGTGGCATCGGCATGGGCATCGGTGGCAGGCTACGGCACGATTACTTTCCTGTCTTATGTGATAGGCCGGAAGAAGTATCCCGTAGACTATCCCCTGGGGCGCATGGCATTTTACCTTGCGCTGGCGGCCGTGCTCTATGCAGTGGGACAGGAGGTGTCCGTCTCGCACATCGTATGGAGGCTGGCGTTCCGCACCGTGCTGCTGCTTTGCTTCCTGGCGGTGGTGGTCAGGATGGACTTTCCCCTCAGCAGGGTGCTGCATCGAAAACAAAGGGGGTGAAATCCATCCACCCCCTTGACATTCTTTGCTGCCGGTAGGGCAGCCTGTCCTGTTTTTTCTTTCTTTATTTTTTCCTTGGCTTAACCCAGCCTTCTTCACGTGCGAAGTCGGGCTCTTCGCCTTTCAGCGGACGGTTGTCGTGTGCCAGGAATTGCATCCAGTCGTCTTTCTTCCGCTTCGGTCCGCGGGCTTCCGTGTTGCCGCGTTCCTCGCGGGAAGGCTTATTTTTCTTTTCCTTTTCATGTTTCTTCCCGCCTCTGTCGCCTTTGCCGTTGCTGTCGCTTGCCACTTCCACAACGACTTTCCGCCCGTTCACATTGACCTTGTTCAATGCGCGGACCACCTGCGATGCCTGCGACTCGATGACTTCGAAGAACGAGAAATTCTGCATCAGGTCGATGCGTCCCACTTCGATGCGTTCCTTCTTCAGGTTGCGGTTAATCAGGTCGATTATCTGGTTGGGGAAGAAACCATCGGTCTTGCCCAGGTTGATAAACAGGCGGGTGTAGCCCTTTTCAGCCTGGCGCGAGCGCGGTTGCCTGTCTGCCCCCTTCTTGCGTTCTTTCGCCTCTTTCCTGTCTTTCTTGCCTTTACCCTCGCTTTGGGGCTGCTCGATTTCGGGCGCGTTCTTGTAGTAATCGAGGAAACGGTTGAACTCCAGCGATACCACGCGCTTTAGCAGGTCTTCCTTGCTCAGCCACTCCAATTTGCGGTAGATGCCCGGCAGGAACGATTCGATTTCCTCCTCGTCCACCTTCACCTTCTCTATGTCGTCCATCAGCTTCATCAGCTGGTGTTCGCAGATGTCGTGTCCCGAAGGCAGCACCTCGATGCTGAACTTCTTGTTGAGGATGCGTTCTATCTGCTTCATCTTGCCCTTTTCGCGCAAGTTCATGATGGCGATGGAGATGCCCGTCTTACCCGCCCGTCCGGTACGTCCGCTCCGGTGGGTGTAGCTTTCTGTGTCATCGGGCAGGCCGTAATTGATGACATGGGTCAGGTCGTTCACGTCCAACCCGCGTGCTGCCACATCGGTTGCCACTAGGAGTTGCAGATGGCGTTGGCGGAACTTCTGCATCACGAAGTCACGCTGCGCCTGGCTCAGCTCGCCATGCAATGCGTCGGCATCGTAGCCGTCCTGTATCAGCTTATCGGCAATCTCCTGTGTTTCCTTGCGCGTGCGGCAGAAGATGATGCCGTAAATTGTCGGGTGGAAGTCCACGACCCGCTTCAGGGCAAGGTATTTGTCTTTGGCATGCACGATGTAGGCAATATGGTTCACGTTCTTGCTGCCTTCGTTTTTCGTGCCGATGGTGATTTCTTTCGCCTCGTGCAGGTAGGTCTTGGCGATACGCGAGATTTCCGCGCTCATGGTAGCAGAGAACATCAGGGTGTTGCGGTCTTGGGGCACCTTTTCCAAGATGGCATTGATGCTTTCGGTGAATCCCATGTTCAGCATCTCGTCCGCCTCGTCCATCACCACGTCCCGTATCGTTTCCAGCTTTGCCACCTTGCGTTCGATGAGGTCGATGAGCCGTCCCGGCGTGGCCACGATGATATGTACGCCTTTCTTCAGGCTGCGGATCTGGCTTTCGATGGAAGACCCTCCGTAGACGGGTAGTATCTTCAGGTCGGAAATATACTTGGAATAGTCAGTGAGGTCACCCGAAATCTGCAGGCAAAGCTCACGAGTGGGACAAAGGATAAGTGCCTGGGGTACACGATTCTCCACATTGATTTTCTGTATCAGCGGCAGACCAAATGCGGCTGTTTTCCCGGTTCCGGTCTGTGCCAGAGCCACTACGTCGTTACCGTTTCCCAGCAAATAGGGAATTACTTCTTCCTGTACGGGCATAGGCGTTTCGTATCCCATCTCTTCAATCGCTTTGCGTATCTCGGGAGCAACGCCCAATTCTTCAAATGTCTTCATTAATTGCTCAACTGTGTAAATTAGGTTGCAAAGATACAGATAATTAGCGAAATATAAGTATATTAATGTATTTTTTTAATTTCGCGTCCCGTTTTTCAACGGCCTGCCGCGGCAGGGAGGCAGTATCAGGCTTATTGACAGTTAATTACCATGAGATTCAAGGATTTGCCCGATTATTAAAATGTCAAGAAAGCGAAATATTAACAGCGTTACTTCAAATAGATTTTATATCTTTGTCATTCAAGAAGTAATAATAATATTTGGAATGTATAATAAAACATATTCATCAGCCAAACCATTCGTTAAGTGGGTGGGTGGAAAAAGTCAATTGTTAGAAGACATAAAGTGTTCTCTACCATCTAATTTTTCACAAAAGAAAGACGTCACGTATGTAGAGCCTTTCGTGGGAGGCGGCGCGGTTCTTTTTTGGATATTACAACAATTCCCGAATATAAAAAAAGCTGTAATCAATGATATAAATCCACATTTGATAACAACATACAAGGTCATTAAAGAACAGCCGGATAAACTTATTGAGCGATTGGAAGTCTTTCAAGATGAATATATTCCTTTAAGAGAAGAAGATAGAAAGAGCTATTATTTGGATAAACGCGACATTTACAATTCTTCGTCCTTATCAGGAATAGAAACGGCTGCTTTATTCATTTTCCTAAATAACGTGAGTTCGATATAAGCGAATAAATATTTTACTGAGAAATAGGAACA
>CAZAUU010000068.1:0-9907 GCA_964488405.1 uncultured Phocaeicola sp. | reverse complement strand
TAGATTCATACATTAAAAATCTGTTTGAGGATAAATATAACGGCATAACCATACGTAATGAGATTACAAGAAACAATGGCGGAACAGAAAGAAACGTTAAATATGACATGCTCGATGGTTTGGTAATGAAAGGTGCTTGCCCAGCTGATTCTAGTTTGTATTTCAGAGTAAACAAATATTTCGAACTTAAATTCGATGATTATTTTACAGAAATTGGAAGCTCTCCTCTTGTTTGGCATACAGGTTCGTATGGGAATTATACACAGACAGTATTTACCAATACAGTGACAATGCATTATTCGATACAAGAGAATGAGGGAGTATTAGAAGAAGAACTGAAAAAGAAGGCTATTATTTACTTGTTTCTATTGGAATTTCTCTATCTGTTACTGACTATAACAATAGTAAGAAGGAAGAGAAAACATAATTCAAGCACATTATGAAAAGATTGTTGTTTACATCCGCATGTCTTATCAGCAGCATGTTGTGCACAGCAAACGATATTACGACACTCGGACTTATGATATAATCGGATTGCCTGACGGAAGGGAAATAAGTGATTGTTTAGGCAAAGGAATACCTTTTTTGCTTATTGGTCTGGTAATATTCTTTGTTTGTATCCGGCGTTCAAAACAAGCCATGAAAGAAAACAAAGAGGACAAAGGGGCGTGGTGGGGATGTTTAAGTTTAATATTGATAGGTATTGGTGTAATAATCATGTTGCCGTTATTGGCACGGATTGAGGCTGTTATTGTTCCTCTGATAAGTATTTTAGCCGGGAGGGGCGAGTTCTAGGTGGACGGAGAGGTGTTCCCCGTTGAAGAAGGCAGTGTGGTGCGCGTGTCTCCCGACGGGAAGCGCAGCGTGCGCAACAACGGGACGGCTCCCCTCGTGATGCTCTGCGTGCAGTATCGCGGCAACACGTTCACGGCAGAAGATGCGGCCGACGGCGTGATTCTGAACGAGCCGGTGAAGTGGTGATTCCCTTATAAAACCCGCCCTTGACGTGTGTATCCGTCAAGGGCGGGTTCGCTGAGGCATGAGTGGGCGGTTTAGGTTTTATTATATTTCTACCCTTGTAGGGCAAGAATAAAATCTGACGAGTATGAAGAAGATTCTATTGGCCGTTTTCATGTTGTTCACGGCTTTGGTCGGCAAGCGTGGCCCGCAAAGGCGAGGGCCCATGAAGGAAGTATTTACAATTATTGGCGGTTTGGTCGTTGTCGTAGTTATAGTGGTGATAGTCGGTGTTGAAGTACATAAGGCAGAAACTTTACGCAGCGGCGTCATGGCAGGAAGTAACCAGACTGCTACACAACAGGCAAAAAGCCATCCTTCTATTCTGCCGGATATTTCTTCTGCACTGTCCGGCCGGTAAAAATACAAGTTGAATCCATGCCGCTCGCTTGCCATGCAGATGCCCGCATAGATTATGTCATTGTATTATCCCATGTACCCGATTCCGGGTCCAATACACGCTTACTCATTACTAAAATTATTACTTGTATTCAACGCTCAAAGCAAGCAGTGAAAGAAAATAAAAAAGATAATAAGGATGTTTACTTACCCCTCTCCGTATATAACAAACATTAAAACGTGGGGATAAAATTCGGAAGATGCATCATTTTTTCATCAGAAAAACTTATTTTTTACTCGAATTCCCGATGCCGGAAGCCCTGGCGGGCAAAGGCGTGGGACGGACACATTAAATATGTAGTAAAATTTGGATGCTATGACAACCGATGAATTGTCTGCCAGGATAGACGGGGCGTGCAGCGAACTGGAAAAAGCGGCCCACGCCATAAGCCGGCTGGAGGGTCCCGTCAGCCACCTCATCAGGGAAAACCTGCGCTTCCACGGCGGAATGATCGGGACGATACAAGGCTACATGGAGGCCCGGCAGCTGGTAAGGCTGATGAACACCCCGATATACGGCAGCCTGACATTTTACGAACTTGCCTTCCACATCACAAAGACTGCACAGGAGCTGGCGGGATGGCAGGTGGAGCTCCAGAAAAACTCTGTCCCCACGGACAGCGGCTATTACGGGAACGTGGAGAAAATCGTTTCGGCGGTAACGGATGCGGTGAAGGCATGGTACCGGTATGCGCCCGACCTGGCAAATGCCCCCATCATTATAGGAGACAAGAGCGGTGTCTCTCTCAGGCTGACCGTCGACGAAGAAACCCGGAGGACCCTCAGGCGGATGGATCTGCCCGGGGGCATGAAGGTCGTGCCGTGCATCCCCTACGTGCACACGCCCAGGCGGCACAGCCGGATATCCGGGTGGTATTAGTTCAGGGCTTTCCCAGATAGCGGAAGATGAGTTCCACCTGGAGGGAGGTGAATATTTGCTGGCGGGGGTTGTATCCGGTCTGTTCCAGTTCGGCAGTGAGCTGCCTGTTTCGCTTTAGCCAGCTTGCCAGCCGGTTCAGTGCCGAGGCCGGCGCGATGTCGGGGGCGTATGCCACGGCGAGTTCACGTTTGCAATAAGGCCGCACGGGCCATTCCTTTTCTTCTTCCATAAGCAGTGGTTTTTTAGTTTTCTTTTCCGGACTGTAAAGATAGCGATTTTTTGCTTAAAATCATAATAACCAATGCTTTTTTGTCGGCATGCAGGCACGGTGCGGTGCGCCCGCGCTACACCAGGAAAGGGGAAAGCGCACGGCGTTTCATGCCTTCTCCCGCACGTTCACGGGGAACCACAAATGTGCCGGGCGGAGGATGTACCTTTGCATCGTAACCAATAAAAACAACAGTATTATGGCATTGAATTACAGTATTTCACTTCGGAAAAACCCGAAGGACGCGGAGGCGCCGGCAAAGGCGTACGCCACCGCACAGACGTTGGGAACCTGTTCGCTCAATTCGCTGGCAAGGCGCATCGCCTCGCAGACCACCGTGAGCCGCATAGACGTGAACGCAGTCGTTTCGGCACTGGTGGACAACATGTTCGACGTGTTGCAGGAAGGCTACCAGGTAGACCTCGGCGAGCTGGGCAAGTTCCGCCTGCAAATCGTCAGCGAGGGGGCGGAATCGCTACAGGATTTCACATCGGACAACATCAGGGGCGTGAACGTGCGCTTCGTCCCGGGCGCGACGCTGAAAAACATCTTCACCGGCATGACCTTCGAGGCGGTGCCCACGCGCGAAGCCGTGCGCAAGGTGCTCAAGGCACAGAAGGAAGGTGAAGGCACAGTACAACTGGGTATCGACTGACAAACCGGTGCGTTATGGAAGAACAAAAGAAAAACGTGTGGAGCATCGTGCTTAAAGTAGTGATTGCCGTGGCAAGCGCCATAGCGGGGGCATTGGGGATCAGTGCCTGTATCTGAACCGCGGGGGTGTGACCGGAGGGGTGTGGCGGGGCAAACCGGCACACCCCTGTTTCTTGCTGCCGTGTCCGCGGCAGCTAAAAATACGGTGAAAACTTTTGTCAGTCTGGAAAATAATCGCTAATTTCGCATCATTGAACCAATAATAATGATATTGTGTAACCAAAACAACCTTCCAAATGAAAAAGTATAATTTTAATGCGGGACCTTCCATATTGCCTCGCGAAGTGATAGAGAATACTGCTCAGGCGATACTGGATTTCAACGGTTCGGGACTTTCGTTAATGGAAATCAGCCACCGCGCCAAAGACTTCCAGCCGGTGGTGGACGAAGCGGAAGCACTGTTCAAAGAGTTGCTGGACATCCCCGAAGGGTATTCGGTGCTGTTCCTGGGTGGAGGGGCAAGCATGGAGTTTTGTATGGTTCCCTATAATTTCCTTAAGCAGAAAGCCGCTTACCTGAACACGGGTGCGTGGGCGAAAAAAGCAATCAAGGAAGCCAAGGCATTCGGCGAAGTGGTGGAGGTGGCATCCTCGGCGGCAGACAATTATACCTATATCCCGAAAGGCTACGAAGTGCCTTCGGATGCCGACTATTTCCATGTCACCACCAACAACACGATTTACGGCACCGAGCTGCATGCCGACCCGGAAACGGACGTGCCCCTGGTGGCGGACATGTCATCGGACATCTTCTCGCGCCCGGTGGACGTGTCCAAATACATCTGTATCTACGGCGGGGCGCAGAAGAACCTGGGCCCGGCGGGCGTCACCTACGTCATCGTGAAAAACGATGCGGTGGGCAAGGTATCGCGCCACATCCCCACGATGCTGGACTACCGTACGCACATCGAAAAAGGCTCCATGTTCAACACGCCCCCGGTGGTGCCCATCTACGCGTCCCTCCAGACCCTGCGCTGGCTGAAAGCCCAGGGTGGGGTGGAAGAGATGCAGCGCAGGGCAAAGCAGCGTGCCGAGCTGCTGTATGCGGAAATCGACCGTAACAGGCTGTTCCGGGGGACGGTCACGGCAGCGGAAGACCGTTCGTACATGAACATCTGTTTTGTCATGGCAGACGAATACAAGGAGCTCGAGGCAGACTTCCTGAAGTTTGCCACCGAAAGAGGCATGGTAGGCGTCAAGGGGCACCGCTCGGTGGGAGGCTTCCGGGCTTCGTGCTACAACGCGCTGCCGCTGGAAAGCGTGCAGGCACTGGTAGACTGCATGCAGGAATTTGAGAAAATACATTAACAATCAACTGTTCGTCCGGCCCCGGACCGTAAGGTCCCGCATGGTCCGGGCAGTATGGCCCGGGGCGGACAAAAAAAACGAATCAGCATGAAAGTATTGGTAGCGACGGAAAAGCCGTTTGCGCAAGTCGCCGTAGACGGCATCCGCAAAGAAATCGAAGCGGCAGGCTATGAATGGGCACTGCTCGAAAAATATACCGGGAAACAGCAACTGGAAGAGGCGGTGAAGGACGCGGATGCGGTGATTGTCCGTAGCGACATCATCGACAGCGCGGTGTTCGACGCAGCCCCGCAGCTGAAGCTTGTGGTACGCGCCGGCGCCGGCTATGACAACATAGACCTGGAGGCGGCCACCGCCCACGGAGTGTGCGTGATGAACACGCCGGGACAAAACTCCAACGCCGTGGCGGAACTGGCGTTCGGGATGATGATCATGGCCGTGCGGAATTTTTACAACGGCAAGTCGGGCACGGAACTGAAAGGAAAGAAAATAGGCATCCACGCCTACGGCAACGTGGGACGCAACGTGGCACGCATAGCCAAAGGCATCGGGATGGACATTTATGCCTACGATGCATACTGCCCGAAAGAGGTGATGGAAAACGATGGCGTGACACCGGTGGATTCGGTGGAAGAACTGTATGCGGGATGCGATGTGGTGTCGGTGCACATTCCTGCAACGCCCGAAACCAAAAACTCCATCGGCTACGACCTCGTGGGCCGCATGCCGCAAAACGCCCTGGTGGTGAACACGGCACGCAAGGAAGTAATCGACGAAGAAGGGCTGCTCCGGCTGATGGCCGACCGCCCCGACCTGAAATACGTGACAGACATCATGCCTGCCCGCCACGAGGAATTTGCCGCCCAATGTGCGGGGCGTTACTTCTCCACACCCAAAAAGATGGGTGCCCAGACCGCCGAGGCGAATATCAACGCAGGCATTGCCGCAGCCAGGCAGGTGGTAAGTTTCCTGAAAGACGGATGTGAAAAGTTCCGTGTAAACAAGAAGTAAGCACATGGCGACTGTCAAACCATTCAGGGGGGTACGCCCCCCTGTGAACTATGTGGAGCAAGTGGCTTCGCGCCCCTACGATGTATTGAATTCGGAAGAGGCACGCGCCGAAGCGGAAGGGAATGAAATGTCGCTCTACCACATCATCCGGCCCGAAATCGATTTTCCGAAAGGGACAGACGAGCATGATCCGCGTGTTTACATGAAAGGGGCGGAAAACTTCCGCAAATTCCAGGAAAACGGCTGGCTCGTGCAGGACGTGAAGGAGTGTTACTACATTTACGCGCAGACCATGAACGGGAAGACGCAATACGGGCTGGTGGTAGGAGCCTATGTGCCCGACTACCTGGACGGGACAATCAAGAAACACGAGCTGACCCGCCGCGACAAGGAGGAAGACCGCATGAAGCATGTCCGCATCACCAACGCGAACATCGAGCCGGTGTTTTTCGCCTATCCCGACAATGAACGGCTGGACCGCATCGTTGCGGCTTATACAGCCTGCCCGCCTGTGTACGACTTTATTGCGCCGGGGGACGGTTTCCGCCACCGGTTTTGGGTGGTAGACCGCGATGCGGACATACAGGAAATAACCGCTGCCTTCGCCACTATCCCTTCGCTGTACATCGCCGACGGGCATCACCGCAGTGCGGCGGCGGCATTGGTGGGAGCGGAAAAAGCGGCACAGAACCCCCTCCACCGGGGGGACGAGGAGTATAATTACTTCATGGCTGTGTGCTTCCCTGCCAGCCAGCTTACCATCATCGACTACAACCGCGTGGTGAAAGACCTGAACGGGCTGTCGCCGGCAGAATTTCTGGACGCACTGAAGGTGCACTTCGACGTGGAAGACAAGGGGACGGAGACATACAGTCCGGTCTGCCTGCACAATTTCTCCCTGTACCTGGAAGGCAGATGGTACAGCCTGACCGCAAAGCCGGGCACATTCGATGACAGCCCCATCGGGGTGCTGGACGTGACCATCCTGTCGCGCCTGGTCTTGGACGAGATACTGGGCATCAAGGACCTGCGTTCGGACAAACGCATTGACTTCGTGGGTGGCATCCGGGGCTTGGGCGAACTGAAAAGGCGGGTAGACAGCGGCGAGATGAAGCTGGCGCTGGCACTTTACCCCGTGACGATGAAGCAACTGATGGACATTGCCGACACGGGCAACATCATGCCCCCCAAGACCACGTGGTTCGAACCGAAGCTCCGTTCGGGCCTTGTGATACACAAACTGGACTGAAAGTCGGGGAACACAAGGAATTTTGTATGGATCGTACAACATTCAAGGGATTTGCTTATGGTGCCGTGGCGGCAGCCAGCTATGGGCTGAACCCGCTGTTCACCCTTCCGCTTTATGCCGGCGGCGTAAGTGCCGACTCGGTATTGTTCTATCGTTATGGTTTCGGCGTGGTGATGCTGGGCATATTGATGTGTCTGACGAAGCAATCTTTTGCCCTGCACCGTGCCGAGGTGCTTCCGCTGGTGATTTTGGGAATGCTCTTCGCCTTCTCTTCGCTCACCCTTTTCCTTGCCTACCACTACATGGACGCCGGCATCGCGTCGACCATCCTGTTTGTCTATCCCGTATTGGTGGCGGTCATCATGGCGGTGTTCTTCAAGGAAAAAGTCTCGCCCGTCACAATGGTTTCCATTGCGTTGGCATTTACGGGCATCTCCCTGCTTTACAAGGGGGAGGGCGGACAGACGTTGAGCCTGGTGGGCGTGGTGCTGGTGTTCATCTCTTCGCTCACGTATGCTGTTTATATCATCGGGGTGAACCGCTCGGTACTGAAGGACATGCCCATCCCCAAGCTGACTTTTTATGCCCTGCTTTTCGGGCTGGCGGTGTTTGTCGTGAGGCTGAAGTTCGGCACGCAGCTTGACCCCATCCCACGTCTCGTGTTGTGGCTCAATCCGGTATGCCTTGCCTTGTTCCCCACCGTCATTTCACTCATAGCCATGACCAAGTCCATCCATTATATCGGCTCCACCCCTGCTGCCATTCTGGGCGCACTGGAGCCCCTTACGGCACTCTGCATCGGGGTGGCGGTGTTCGGCGAGCGTCTTACCCCGCGCACTGTCACGGGCATCATACTGATACTGGCAGCCGTCACGCTTATCATCACCGGCAAATCATTGTCAAGCCGTCTGCGGGTGAGGGCGCTCCACAGGATTTCGCGTTTCCCCAAACGTTGAACGGGAACAGTTTCAGGAAAGGAGAATCGTTTGGAAGCGGAAGATACATACAAGACTATCGCCGGGCCGTCTGAATCCGTCTATACCGAAAAACGGAGTAAATTCATTGCGGCGGCATTGCCGGTACGGACCATAGAAGAGGCCATGGCGCACGTGGAAGCCTGCCGGAAGAAATATTACGATGCACGCCATGTGTGCTATGCCTATATGCTGGGAGCCGGACGGGCGGTTTTCCGCGCCAACGATGACGGGGAGCCGTCGGGCACGGCAGGAAGGCCCATCCTGGGGCAAATCAACTCGAACGGGCTGACCGATGTGCTGGTAATCGTGGTGCGCTATTTCGGAGGAATCAAGTTGGGCACAAGCGGCCTGATTGTTGCCTACCGCACGGCTGCCGCCCAGGCCCTGGCAGAAGCCGGAGCCGTGGAGAAGACAGTGGACGAAGAAATCGCGGTAGCATTCGAGTATCCTTTCATGAACGACGTGATGCGGATTGTGAAAGAAGAATCCCCCGACGTGCTGGAACAGTCGTACGACATGGATTGCCTGATGCGTTTCCGCATCAGGCGTTCGGCCATGTCCCGCCTGCGTGCCCGCCTGGAGAAGGTGAAGACCCTCCGTATCCTTCCCGCTGCAGATGTAACGGTATTGTAGCACATCCGTCATATCCTGTTTACTTTCTCCCACTATCTTTGTACCAAACACTTATAGACACAACCGACAAATGAAAAAGCTTATCATCCCCGCACTCATGGGTGCGTTTTGCGCTACGCCGGCAGTTGCCCAGGACTTCGACTGGAAAGACCTGGTGCCCGAAATACACGGGACGTTGCGCGGCAAATACGAATACCAGACCGGCACCGACGAGCAGCGCTTCCAGGTGCGCAACGCCCGCCTCAGCGTGACAGGCAACGTGATACCTATCGTGAGCTACAAGGCGGAAGTAGACCTCTCCGACGAAGGAGAAATCAAGATGCTGGACGCATACGCACGGGTCAGCCCGATAGAAGGGTTCGACATAACCATCGGCCAGATGCGCGTCCCGTTCACCGTCGATGCGCACCGTTCGCCCCACTCGCAATACTTTGCCAACCGCTCTTTCATCGCCAAGCAGATGGGGAGCCTGCGCGATGCGGGCGGTACGCTGAAATACACCCACGGAAAAGGATTCCCCTTCGCCATCGAAGCCGGGCTGTTCAGCGGCTCGGGGCTGTACGAACAGAAAGGGTGGCACAAGGCCCTGTCGTATTCGGCGAAGCTGGAACTGATGCCGTTCAAGGGGTACAACCTGACGCTGAGTACGCAGCGGATCCGCCCTTCGGACAACAACATCTACATGTACGACGTAGGCACGTACTACGAATGGAACAACTGGCACTTCGAGGCGGAAGCCATGTACAAAGACTACCCGCACACCGGCTTCGAAAGCGTGTGGGCGGTAAATACGTTCGTCAACTACGACTGGTTCATCAGGAAAAAGAAATGCCTTTTCAAGAAAGTTTCCCTGCTGGCACGCTTCGACTACATGGGCGACAACAGCGACGGCACACTGGATGAAAACAACGAGCTGTACATCACCGACTACCAGCGCAAGCGTATCACCGGCGGACTGACATTCAGTTTCGGGAAACCCTTCCAGGTGGACCTGCGGCTGAATTACGAAAAATATTTCTACGACGACAACTCCTTCGCCTCGGAGTCGGAGCAGGACAAGCTGGTGGTGGAACTGATGGTCCGCTTCTGACATGGCTTTATGATTCTTGTGCCCGCCTTCTTTTTTTATCGTTTCACTGGTATCTTTAGTCTTGCATTTTACGTGGGGTAGTGCAATAGAGTTTGTACAGTTTGGGCTTTGTTATTGTCGCGCATGCGCGTATCTTTGCAGCATGAATTGTAAAACCAAAAAATGTAAACCGATTGAATATGATGAAAAATGATTCTCTGAATGCCAATGAAACGAAAGCGATACTCTTTGTCTGCCTCGGCAACATTTGCCGTTCGCCGGCTGCCGAGGCCGTGATGCGGAAGAAGCTGGAGGAGCGCGGCGGACGCGCCTGCAGTGTGACCGTAGATTCTGCCGGCATAGGCCCGTGGCACGAGGGGCAG
>CAZAUU010000067.1:0-10314 GCA_964488405.1 uncultured Phocaeicola sp. | reverse complement strand
GTTGGATACACGCACCTGTCCCAGTGCCGGGTTGTCTATGGCCATTTGCACTACAACCTGCTCTATACGTTCCTCCACGCGATCCTTTATAACCGGCTTTTTACGTGAGGTAACCCATGATCTTGCAGGCACGTGACACGTTTCCCAACCGTTGGGACAACTCAAGCAGTCCCAGTTTGTTCTTGATGACTTTTTCTGATGTGGTCATAACTTAATCTGCTTTTATGTTACAAATCTACTCTATTTTATGCGTAACTGTCAGATTAAGTCTTGACTAATTCAAATAAGTGGAAAAACTGCTGAAATTCGTATTGTTGTCGTGGTCGGTGTAAACTACCAGGTTCACATCCAGTTCCCCCATATCAGGGTCTTTCTCGCATGCCGTCAGTAATCCTGCGGCAATACACAAAACCAAAAAGAACCTCTTCATATTGTCTGTCTTTGCCATTTTTAGATTGAACGTCCTTTGAATACATTGCTCTTATATAACGGCAACACCACCCCCCGCAATCTCAAACGATTCGAATTGAAATTGGGTTGGATTTCCACCATTGCGTTACCACTTCCTTTCGCAAGAGTGATTTCTACCCGCGCCGAAATCCCGGTACCTGTTACATTCATCACCAAACGCAGGTTTCCTTTCTTGTCTTCCTTCACCTCGTAGCTGGAAATAATCCCTTCTACCGTCACGCCGCCCAGCCCGTTCGGTCCGCTTACAGGAACATTGAAAGCCACCTGCACCACCGCACGATCTTTTTCCACCGACACGAAATTGGTATTTGAGTTTACATAAACCATTTGCCCGTATTTGAAGATTACCTGGTCGGCCTCTAACGTAAAAGCTTTCTCATTGATTGCTTGGCGAGATTCCTCGAATTGCAGACTGTCCAACTTTTCCTCCAAGACTTTTTTTCGGCACGCGTCAGTCCGCTTCCATTTTCCTGTGCCTGTACATTGGTTACCCACATCAGCGACATAACCATTGTCATTCCATATAAAACCTTTTTCATATCCTATCCTATCCTTTCATATTGTCAATTATAAAACAGGGGGAAGACTCTTTTACTGCAACCCGCAGAATTAAAAAAGTATAAAAGAGAAAAGAAACTTCTTTACACATTGGATTATTCGTATATTTATAACCAGACTAAAATTTTCTTTATGAATGACATTACTGATATCACCATACTGATTGCCGTAATCGCTTTGGCACTATGGCCCATCATCCTGTTTCTGACGCGTGCCATGAACGAACGCCGGAAACGGATGGAACATTTGGACCGGATGACGAAGGATGAATTAGACGGCATTAGCACCCGGCAATTGGTAACCGGTATCCTGAAGAAAATTGGATGCCAGCCGGAAGTGAACGAAGAAGGACATGTTATCTTCAAGTACCAAGGAGATGATTTCTACATTGCAACCGAAGAAGAAAACCGCTTCATCATGATATGGAATCCATGGTGGGGGTCCATTGACACCAACAACAAAGTACTCCCCGTCTTAAAGGAAATAATCAATCTAGTAAATGTCAACTCATTGATTACTACAGTATACATGGATGACGAAGACGGGAAGACCATCGGATTGCATTCACGTTGCCACACGTACTTCACTCCTAATGAAGGGGAATTGGAAGAACACCTGCGCATGTTGCTCGACTTATTTTTCGACACACACAATGCCATCAAAGAAAACTTGAACCAACTGGGCAATGCCACTGTTGCCGAAGAAGAGAAGAAGGAAAGGGTGAAAGTGAAGGGATTCTCAGCCTACAAGGAGAACACCATACCTATCGAACCGGAAAATACATAAAGCGACAAACAGCATACATGATGACTTCCCACGCAATCTATTCCAACGACTGGCTGCGTATACATCCATACACGTCTGCCCAACCCACAGATACTTTCTATGTCCGACTTGCCAACGGAATATTCCGGATATGCCTCCCGTACAAGCTGCCCGAGCCACTTTGCAAGGACATCGCACTCTATACGGCAGCATATATGGAAGACCAGGTTTCCGGATTAGGACTGTGGCATAGCTTTACTTACCTGTGCTGGGAACTGTACGGGAAATACCTTCCTTTTTATCCGACCACTTCCGGTTACACCCCTCAAAAGATAAACGAAGCCGACCTCTCTTTCCTGATTTGGAACACATGGCAAAAGTCACCGTTCCCGCCCGATTATCTCCATCCCCATGCGCCGCAAATAACGAAGCTGGCCGCCGACATCCACTCCTTCCTGAAACAAACCGGGGAAGAAGCCCCTGCCAATGAATCCCTCCCGTTTTATTTCGATGAAGTGAAAGACAAAGCGGATGCAGGGCATAAATTAGAGTGGCTCTTCGGGCACACATACCTGACCGAGCCGGCCATGCGCCCCTACATCGCCCATATCGCCCCTTCCGACCGTTTCATCATTCCCACGGGGCCGCTGGCGCTCTTCCTGCACGAATGGGTTTCCACACTGTCCGAATCGCACCAGACCTGGCGGAAAATAGAAGGATTGTTTCCTGAAGAAAAGCCCGTCCCGCCCCACATGGCCGAAATGAACAGGATGAATTACCAAAACTTCACCGGATTCATGGATGGGAAAAACATAGCTTACCTGAACGGATACGAAAGCCTGAAAGATTTCTTAGTACACGTGTTGAAATGGCCGGACGACGCCAACCACACCCTACCCCAGATGAAGCGTCATCGCAACTTCATCCTCATGGCTCATCCGCAAAAAGGCATCCTGCTGGCAAAAGACATCTGCGAATACATAGCCGACCCGGACAACCCGATGTACGACCGTACCAAAGCATGTGGAAATGCATTCCGCCTCCTTACAGAAGAGGGGTTGTGCCCTCCGGACCTGCTCATCCACTGCATCCAAAACCATTTACTTCCCGATGCCTCACTGCCCGGAGAAAAAGGCACCATGCTGGTACAGGAAAATGCGGATTTCATCGCACGCCACTCCCTGCTATATTACTACCGGGGAGACTGACGGGGATACCTGCTACGTACCGAGAAGCAGGTCTTCATATTTCACCAATGCTTGCTTGAACAACTGGACAACCTCGGCCATTGTACCGTAATACTCGCCTCCGGAAGCATTCAAGTGACCGCCTCCGTTGAAAAACTCGGTGGCAACCTTGTTGCAAGGGAAATTACCTACCGACCGGAGAGATACCTTGATCAGGTTCTTCTCCGTGTCTTCGCGAAGGAATGCCGAGAAACAGACATTATTGATTTGGAGCGGAATGTTTACAAGACCTTCCGTATCCCCTTTCATGTAACGAAACTTACGCTGCTCTTCCTTTCCCAGACAAATCAATGCCGAACGGAACTGAGGATAAACCTGCATCTTGTGGTAAAGCACGTATCCCATCAGCCTCAGGCGGTCTTCAGAACAAGTGTTGAACACTTTCCGGTAGATTTCATCCTTATCGATGCCTTTTGATATCAGTTCACTGATGATGAAATAAATCTCCTGGTTGTTCGAGTTGTAGGTAAATCCACCCGTATCCGTCATCATGCCGGTATAGATGCATTCGGCACATTCGCGGGTGATGTCTTCGAAATAACCCATACGGCATATCAGGCGGAAAATCAATTCGGATGTAGACGAAATTTCAGGATGGGATATGGTTACGCGGCAGAAGTCTTCCGGATCCAAGTGATGGTCAATCAGCACCTTCCTTCCCTGCGCCCCGGCAACAGGTTCAGCCATGGCATCGATACGCGACAAGGCATTGAAATCAAGACAGCAAATGACATCCGCACCGGCTATCAGTTTGTCGGAAAACTCTCCATACTTGTCATAACGAATGATTTCCTTGGCTCCCGGCATCCAACGCAAGAAATCGGGGAAAGCATTCGGGACTATGACATGGACATCTTTTCCCTGGGTTTCTAAAAAGTGCATCAAACCCAGTGATGAACCCAATGCGTCCCCGTCAGGCGACACGTGGGTTACGATAACTATCTTGTCGGCACGGTCAAAATACTTGGCGACCTTGTCGATATTGGCTTGAAGGATGATTTTGGTCAGCATATTCGTTGTTAAATTATATATACGTGTGTTTTCAAAAATACAAAAATACAAATTTATCCTATTCAAATCCCTACGGAATAAGAACCTTTTTCGGAAATATCAACACAGGGAAGCCCAAGCGACTCGCATTCGCGTTTCAAGCTCTCCCTGTAAACCTCACCCAATGAACCGTCAAGAATCACCTGCTTCATCCGGAACACTTTGGACAGTCCGCGGACCGTTCCCCTGAATCCCCGGCAGATATACACATAATCAAGAAGGGAAGGTTCGTTACTCCGCTTGTCTTTCCAACGTCCATCATTTGCCAACGCTATCCGATGCCCCCGGACCACGTATAGGTTCGATGCAGAAACCAACTGCGACACTCTCCGCTCACGCTTGGTATAGATACCCGAACGAGTGAAGTACAGATAGTTGTCCACAGGCTGCATACTTTCATAGAGGAAAGATGCAGCCAACACATTCAACAAGCAGCACATGGCAATCAGGTTGCGGGCAGACCTCTTTGCTCCATACGCCACCAATAGGCAAAGAAACACGCCGCATATCCACGCCTGGAACGAAGTAAAATAAACAGAAGTAATCTGAGAGCCGGACAAATGCCTCACCCACTCCATGATGCTGTTAAGCATCTCGACAGAAAGAGCCAGTCCTTTTACCAAAATGGGCAGGCCAGACACCAACGCAGCAAACGAAAATCCCAAGATACAGACCGAAAGCGGGGTCACGACCAAATTGGCAAGCAGGAAATATGTAGGAAAAGTGCCAAAATAATACAGGATAAAAGGCAGGGTACCCAACTGGGCGGAAGCGGACAATGCTAGGCATCTCCAAAGGTACGTGCATATCCCCCATCGGAAATGTACCAGCCTTTCGAGTATCGGATAGACAAGCAAAATGGAAAGTACCGCCACGAATGAAAGTTGGAAACTGATATCAAACAGGTACAAAGGCTGGCAGACCAGCATAAGAAAAGCAGCCAGCGACACTGAAGAAGTGCCCGAAAAACGGCTCTCACTAAAAACGGAAGCCAATACATAAAGAGAATACATGACGACTGCACGGATAACGGACGGGCTCAACCCCGACAGGAAAGCAAAACCCCACAGCACCAATACTACCAATCCACCAGTCAGCCATTTTCCTCCACGCAGGAAACGGAGGGGATAGCACACCCATGAAAGCATCATGGCAAGTATCATGACATGCAATCCCGAAAGAGCCAAGATATGGCTGGTACCGGCTGCACTATACGTGTCTTTCAATTCACGGGTCAATTCACTCTTGTCGCCCACAGTGAGGGCGGAAACCACAGCAAATACGTCTCCTTCCAATCCCCACGAACGATATTTCTCCAGAATGTCTTCCCTGAACAGCAAGGCTTTCTGCCTGAAAGAAAGCGGACGTGCCTCGGACAGTTTCTGCCAGCAGCCGGAAAAGGCGATACCCGTGCCCGCAATTCCCTGCCGTTCCAAATAAAGCCCATAGTCGAAACCGGAGAAATCGCGGTCGGAAAACGGACGGCTGATCCGTGTACGGAAACAGATCCTGTCGCCACACGCCAAACTCCCCTGCACGGAATCAGGCATCCAGTAAAGCAATATCTCTCGTCCCACAGGCTTCCATTCGTCTGCCGCACACTCCTTCACCCATTCCACTTTCACCACTGCCTGCATGGTTTTGGACTTACGATGAGGAACATCGGTTATCGTACCTGTATAAAACGCCTCCTGAAGGCTCCAACCGAAACGGGCGTCTTCCCGGCTGATAAGTAGCAAAACAGCCCCAAACAGAGCAAAAGCCACGTAAACCACACCCCCGAACAGCCCACGAAACCGGTAACGCAACGGACGGAAGCACACCGCTGCAAGCACCACACATCCGCCCAACACCCCTGCCAGCCATGGCAAACCAGAAGCGTCCGGCAGAAAAAAGTCGGCCAACAAGATTCCCACGCACAAAGCGAGGGTCAACCTGAACAACGGATAGGATACGAAATGGGCAAACAAGTCAGCTACCTAACATTTTCAGGCGATGAACCATATCGACCAAATCAGGTGCCTTGAATACGGCACTTCCCGTGACCAACACATCCGCACCGGCCTCCACCAGCCGGGCACCGGTCTCCAGGTCAACCCCCCCGTCTACTTCAATAAGGGCATGCGAACCTGTCTGTTCTATCAGTCCCCGCAAGGCACGTACCTTATCTACCGTATGCCCGATGAACTTCTGCCCGCCGAAACCGGGATCTACCCCCATCAGCAGTACCATGTCAAGATCCTGTATAATGTCTTCCAACATGTGCACCGGTGTAGAAGGATTGAGTGTGACACCTGCCTGCATGCCGGCCTCCTTGATACGTTCCACCGTGCGGTGCAAATGCACACAAGCTTCATAATGCACGTTCATCATCATGGCGCCCAACTCCTTCACATCGAGAAGGAACTTCTCCGGATTCACTATCATCAGATGTACATCGAGCGGTTTCTCGGAGAGCATTGCCACATACTTCAAGACAGGGAAGCCAAACGAAATATTCGGTACGAACACGCCATCCATAATATCAATATGAAGCCAGTCGGCTTCACTCGCATTGATTTTCCCCAGTTCGCGCTCCAAGTTCCGGAAATCGGCTGCCAGCAACGAAGGGGATATTTTTACAACTTTCTTCATGACAAAATAAAATATAGCACAACCTGAGAACAAACTTACACAAAATCATCCATATTCTCTTCCATCTACGAAGAAAATCCTGCGACACAAGACGAAAAAAGGTAAAAAAGTTTCAAATTTTCATGGACTACGTCCAAACTCGGAACAATTACCGCCACCTACAATACCACCCCGTTAAGTCTGTAAAATAAAATCAAGGTTTACTTCTTCGGCAGACGTTTCTTTCCCTCCATCTACAGGTAAATTGAGCATAGACAATCCCTTAGGCTCAAAAAATGATGAACGCCATGATACGGGGCTCATGTTCATTTTAGCAGGGAGGAAGCAGCTTCATTCTTAACCCTTCATTGTTCATTTTCAAAAAATATTCATACCTTTGTGTTTGATTTCTACAATCCTTTATCGATTATGAAGAAAAAAATAGATACAAAAGAGAACAACGAACAACTGCTCGGTTCAACAAAGATAATCCATGCCTTCAAGGGTGAAACAATTTATTTTATTACAGGCTTGATCTGCGTGATATTTGGCGTATACATGCTTTTGGCTTTCAGTTCTTTCTTTTTTACCGGAGGCAATGACCAGAGTATCCTTGCACATCCCGATGCAGGCGAACTGCTCGAAACGGACAACAACATCCAGAACTATGCCGGGGCACGCGGGGCACAACTTTCACAATTTCTTATCAACGACTGCTTCGGCATCCCGGCCTATTTCATCGTGGTATTCCTCATTGTGGCGGGCATGCAACTGATGAAAGCCTACCAATTTACACTATGGAAATGGTTTGTAGGCTGTTCTACGTTGATGGTGTGGTTCTCCATTGCATTGGGATTCGCTTTCGACGGCATATTTCAGGACTCCTTCCTCTATCCGGGCGGCCTGCATGGATACAACGCCAGTCGGTGGATCTGTTCCCAAATCGGGTCTCCCGGATTGGTGCTTGCCTTGTTGGTAACCTTGGTGCTCATCGCCGTGTTCTTTACCCGGGAGACCGTCAACGTGGTGCGCAAGATGTTCCATCCCGTATGGAAGAAGCGTGGCAAACAGACGGACACAGACTTAATCCCCACCGATACACCGCCCGAACCGGAGACTCCCGTCCAGACCCCCAAAGCGGATGAACCTGTCCCATTGGAAATAGAGCAAACAGAAGATGTATTGGCAGAACAGGATATACCCGTTCCTCTCAGCCACTTTCCGGAAACATTGGAAGAAAATGACGGGGAACCCACTGTTCCTGCAGATGAACTGCACAATGAACCGACCTTCGAAATAGAAAAGACAGTAGAAGATGATGATGACGATGATTACCGAGGAAGCATAGGACAACCGTACAATCCGCGCTTGGACCTGGAGCACTACCAATTCCCTACCCTCGACCTGCTCAATACCTACAACGACAACGACCCGACCATCGACATGCAGGAGCAGACCGCCAACAAAAACCGCATTATCCAAGTGCTGAGAAGCTTCGGCATCGAAATCAGTTCAATCAAGGCAAGCGTGGGGCCCACGGTCACCTTATACGAAATCACGCCTGCCGAAGGGGTGCGCATCTCGCGCATCCGCAACTTGGAAGACGATATAGCACTGAGTCTCTCGGCATTGGGCATTCGCATCATAGCCCCCATACCGGGAAAAGGCACCATCGGCATAGAAGTACCGAATGCCAATCCGCGCATCGTCCCCATGAGCACGGTACTCTCCAGCAAAAAGTTCCAGGAAAGCACTTTCGAACTTCCCATCGCATTGGGCAAGACCATCACGAACGAAATATTCATGGTAGACCTCACCAAAGCCCCCCACATGCTGGTTGCTGGTGCCACGGGTCAAGGAAAGTCGGTAGGACTGAATGCCATCGTCACTTCTTTATTATACAAGAAACATCCCAGCGAACTGAAATTCGTTATTGTAGACCCGAAGAAGGTAGAATTTGCCATCTATGCCCCTATCGAAAAACATTTTTTAGCTAAGCTGCCCGACTCGGACAACGCCATCATCACTGATGTGACAAAGGTGGTGCAGACACTCAATTCACTCTGCGTGGAAATGGACACACGTTACGACCTTCTGCAAAAAGCGGGATGCCGAAACATCAAAGAATACAACGCCAAGTTTATCAACCGCCAACTGAATCCTGAAAACGGACACCGTTTCATGCCTTACATTATCATCATCATCGACGAGTTCGGCGACCTGATCATGACGGCCGGCAAGGAAGTGGAGTTGCCCATCTGCCGCATCGCACAGCTGGCACGTGCCGTAGGCATCCATGCCATCATCGCTACCCAGCGTCCTACCACGAACATCATCACTGGTACCATCAAGGCAAATTTTCCTGCCCGCGTGGCTTTCCGCGTAGCTTCCATGATGGACTCGCGCACCATCCTCGACCGTCCGGGCGCACAGCAGCTGATAGGAAAAGGTGACATGCTCTACCTGCAGGGCAGCGACCCCGTGCGCGTGCAATGCGCCTTTGTCGACACGCCCGAAGTGGAGCGCATTGCTGATTACATCAGCCACCAGCAAGGCTATCCCACGGCCTTCATGTTGCCCGAAGTGGAAGACAACGGCGAAAACGGGGGAAATAGCAACGATGTGGACATGAACCGCATCGACCCGCTGTTTGAAGAGGCAGCCCGCCTGCTCATCTACCACCAGCAAGGATCCACCTCGCTCATCCAGCGTAAGTTTTCCATCGGCTACAACCGGGCGGGACGCATCATGGACCAACTGGAACATGCAGGAATCGTAGGTCCCACAAACGGAAGTAAGGCACGCGACGTGCTCTGTATGGACGAAAACGACCTTGCCATGCGCATCAGCAACCTGAAAAACCAATAAAACCTTATGAGACGAACTTACACCACATGCCTGCTGATTGTAGCAACTGTTCTCGGCCTATATGCCGGGACAACCGATCAGCGTGCACAAACCCTGCTTGACCGCACTGCCGAAGCCTATCGCCAAGCCGGGGGAATCAGTATCCGCTTCGGCGGGACGCAACAGGGCACCTTGTTGTTGAAAGGCGAATGTTTTTACCTGGAATGCGGAGGCGTACAAAGCTGGTTCGACGGAGAAACCCAGTGGAGTTACGTGGAACAGAACGGCGAGGTGACCGTATCCAAACCTTCCCCCGAAGAATTGCAGGGCATCAATCCATACGCTCTGATCAACTCGTACACAAATCTATTCGACTACCGCTACGGGGGAAAGCAGAATATCAAAGGGCAACAAGGAAACGAGATTATCCTGACCCCACGGGATGAAGGCGAGATACAGTCGGTGGCACTTGTGCTCTCCGACAACTGCCAGCCGCTCTACATCACTGTCACCCTTGCCAACGGGCAGACACAGGAGTTCCGCATCCTATCTTACCGTACCCACCAGCCGTATACCGATGCCACATTTAGGTTCGATACGCAGAAATATCCGGATGTGGAAATCATCGACATGCGGTAGTCAAAATCACTGCACATAAATGACAGGGATTTGACACTCCGGATTTATGGGACAACATGACTTCTTGAAATTTTGACCGGGTTTCCGGTCCCAAGTTCAGAATCGTTGTCCCACTGCCGCAGCC